>JAAZJX010000021.1 GCA_012800155.1 Candidatus Magasanikiibacteriota bacterium | reverse complement strand
CAGCGCTTGATAAAGCTGGTATTACAGTTAATAAAAATATGATTCCTGATGATCCGCGTTCACCTTTTGATCCGTCTGGTATTCGTCTAGGCACTCCAGCTCTTACCACTCGCGGAATGAAAGAAACAGAAATGGAAACTATTGCTAATTGGATAAATGAAGCAATTTTAAATTGGCAAGATGAAGAAAAATTAAAAAATATTAAAACACAAGTAAAAGAATTAACTAAAAAATTTCCTTTATATCCAGAATTAATTTAATAAAACATAAATCAAATACTTGTCTACTAACAGACAGGAATTAAAAAAATTAATCTTAATCTGTTTACTTCGTTAAATTCATGTTCCTTTTATTTATGATTCATCTTACAAAATCGCAATCAGAAACAATTAATCTTGGTAAAAAAATTGCTTCCCAATTCAAAGGTGGTGAAATTATTTTACTTGAAGGCGATCTAGGAGCTGGAAAAACTACATTCACAAAAGGCATTGCTAAATATTTTGATATTAAAGATACAATCACTAGTCCAACATTCACTTTAATGAATATCTACGAAATTAAAAATCAAAAATCAATCTCACTTTCCAACAAACAAAAAATAAAAAATCTTGTCCATATTGATACTTATAGATTAGAAAATGAAGATGATTTAATTGAAATTGGTGCAGAAGACTATTTAGGTGATCCCAATACAATTTGTTTAATTGAATGGCCAGAAAAAATTAAAAAACTTATTCAAAATAAAAAAACAATCAAAATAAAAATTGAACATTTAGCTGCTAACCGAAAAATAACTATAAAATAAAATCAAAAAACTTTTAAAATCCACTATATTCACTTACGTTTTATTCTGATCAAAATAAATTTTTGGTAAAGAAAATTTACACCCACAATATTTTTGTCGATAAATTCCTCGTTCTTTAATTAATCTGGTAGCCTTTTCTTGCCTACTTTCTTGCTTATCTACTGTAATTTTAGCAGGAGTAAATTGTTTATCTTTTTTCCAATCAGCTTCTAAAAATTCAATTCCATATTTTTTACTTAAATTTCTTCCCATTGAGTTAATAATTTCTGCTTTTTTATTTCTACCACTAGTTAAAGTAGTACAAAATATATCAAAACCAAATTCTTTGGCATACTTTGCTGTTTTTTCTAAACGAAAAAGAAAACATTTTGAACATCGCGCCCCACCTTCAGGTTCATTTTCTAAACCTTTAATTCCATAATTCCATTCTTCTTGATCATAATCTATTTTAGAAATTTCCTCTCTTTCTAAAGAAAAAACCGTAGAAATTTTAGTTGTTTCTAAATCTACCATCTTGATTTCCCATTCTTGACATATTTTCACTACTTCTTTTTTTCTTTTTAAATATTCCTCTTCAGGATAAATATTTGGATTATAAAAAAATACTGTCAAATCATATTGATCTTTCAATTCATCAATCACCGCAATACTGCATGGTGCGCAACAAGTATGAAGTAAAAATTTTTTCATATTATTTTTTCTTTCCAATATTTGGTTCAGCTGAATAAGTAGCCGATATATATTTTCCAGGAATTTGTGTTAATAATTTAGAAATTAAATTTTGAACATTAGCAACTTGTTCCTTTTGAATAGCTAACAATGGAATTTGTAAAACATAAGCAAAAGTATTTGCTACCACACAAGCAATTCTAGTATTAGTAAAATTTCCTGCTCCTACTACTACCATAATCCCTTCTAAATCATTTAAATTAACTTTATGAATTTTTGATTTTATAGATTTCTTACCTGTTGTTAAACAAGATTGGTTTATGAACAATTCATCTATACAAACCAAAAGCTCTCTATTTGGCACAGAATAATTTTTGTATTCAATATTATCTTTATTAAATAAAGCCAAAACAATATTATCTTTTTCTGAAGTATCAATTAAAAGAAACATAAATTAATTAGTGATTTTATCAATAATTTTTAAATTTTGAGCTTCAAATATCGCATATAAAAATTTATCCATTACTCTTCTACGATCATTAAACTCTGAAGTCGTCATAATTGTAAAACGCAATTCTAAACCAGAATCTTTTTCATAATCTTCAATAATTTTAACAATATTTCTCTCTTTTAAATTTCCTACCAATAACAGATCACTTGGTGAAGTTTTATCATTCAAAAATTTACCAGTAATTATAAATAAATCAATTTCTCCTCCTCTATTTTGAATAGTTTCAATAAATTTTTGTTCTCCCATTAATTGTGCTTTTTGTAATAAAGCTTGAAGCTCTAAATAAAGTAAAGAACTAGTATCCAAAATATAATATTTTCTCAAAGATGAACCTTGTTCATAATCTTGATTATTATGATCTTTGGTTTCTTTGATAATCCCTGCTTTAACTAATAATTCTAATTCTCGTCTCACAGCATTAATTTGAGAATTTAATAAACGACTTAATTCTCGCACATAAAAAGATTTATTTTGATGTGCAAAAAAAGTTTTTAACATTTTAACTCTGGTCTTTGAACCAAAAAGGTATTCAAGCATAAAATTTATCTAAAATTAATATTTACCAAATAAAGTAAATTTATTGGCAAAATTTTACTTATATAGTATAATAAACTAAATTAATAAAGTCAAAATATCTAAATCGCAAATCAATATTTTATAGATCGCTATTAATTATATGAAAGAAGTTTTAGAAATTAATGAGTTTTTTATTGAAGGAACTAATCAAAAAAAATCTCATGTTTTACTTCATATTACTGAACCTGGAACACCTGAGGAATTATCTAAAGGCTATTTTTTTGCTTTAGCTGAAATAAATAATGGAACTTTAGAGCAAATAGAATATTTACAACAAATGATTGATGATTTAGAGTCTGGTTATTATGAAACTAATGATGAACCAGAAAAAAATTCTTTTGAAATAACTTTGGAATATATCAATCGTCGCGGACATCACATTCTAGAAAATAAAGAAGCTTTAATAAACTGTATTATTGGTGTAATAAGAAAAAAAGAAGTTTATTTTGCTTATCATGGAAAACCTAATGCTTCTATTTTCTACCAAGAACAAGGAGAATTACAAACAATGGATATTTTATCAGATCAAAATGATGAAGAAAAAAATAATCAATTATTCTCCTCTATCTTACAAGGAAACATAAATGAAGGAGATTATCTTTTTGTAAATACGCCTCATGTCAATGATTATTTTACTAATGATCGAATCAAAAAATTACTAAGTATAAAAAATAATCGTCAAGTTGCTACTCATTTAGAAAAAACTTTACAAGATATCAATAGTGAATATTCTTTTGGTGGTATTTTTATACATATTCCTTCTTATTTAAAAATACTTCGTCCTTCAAATCAAAAAAAAGAAGCTGGATCAATTGCTTCTTTAAATCAAATGATTGATCGAGAAAGAAATACTGACGAAATAATGTCTCCCCCAATTTTAGGAGCTCTCAAAAAAAACTTAAACAATTACAAAGAAAAGAAAAAAGAAGAAGAACAAACTAAAAATTTACTACGCCTTCAAGAAAAAAGAAGACAAGAAATAAATAAAATCAAAAAACATGGTAATATTGAAACTAATATTCGTCCTCATTCTAACAGAAAAAAACAACCAGCTCTAGATGGGATATTAATAAATCTTGGAAAAGCCTTAGTTACTGGAACCTTGTGGATTATCAATTTTCTAAAATTAATTTTAATTACTTTTTTTAGAATCTTAATCGGTTTATTCTTTTTTATAACAAACAAAGATAAACGCCGACAAGAAGTAATAAAATCTGTAAAAAATAATTTTAAAAATCAAAAGGAAAAAATTAATTGTCTCTCTTTATTTAGTAAAATAATATTTTTTATATTTATTATTTTAGCCATTACTTTTGTTTCTAGTTTAACTTATTTTAAAATAAAAAAAGTCAATGAATCTAAAAGGATTGCTTATTCCAATCAAATTCAAGCAATAAAAGATAAGCAAATGGCTGCCGAAGCAAACCTTATTTATAACAATAATGATTCTGCCTTAACAATGTTATCAGAAGCCAGAGATATTCTCAATCAGCTTCCCAGTGATTCACCAGAACAAATGGAAGAAAAAACAAAACTTCAAGAACAATTAGAAGAAAATTTGAATAAAATTAGAAAAATGGAAACCAAAAATTCAGAACTCTTGGCAAATTTTACAACTAACAATGATTCTCTAAAAATACAAAAAATAGCTTATCTCAATAATGAAATTATTGCTTATGGACAAGATGAAAACAATATTTATATTTTAAATCCCATCACAAAAACAATAGAAACAAAAAATTTATCAGCTATCAAAAATTTAAAATTTGACTCTACTCCAAAAGAGAATGATCAAATTATTTTTATTACTGATAATAACGAATTAGCTGTTTATGATCTTAATTCTAAATTAATAAATAAAAAAGAAATTAGTTACCCAATCAATAACATTCAATATGGTCCAATATTTATCTACAACCGAAAACTTTATGGAGTTGATCGTCATAGCGGACAAATCTATAGACATAATTCTACCCAAACTGGTTTTGATCAAGGTGTTACTTGGTTAAAAAATACTGAAGATTTATCTAATGTAATTTCTATGGCTATTGATGGAGATATATTTGTTTTAAAAAATAATGGAGAAATCAATAAATTTACCAAAGGAGAAAAAAATAATTTTATTATTACTGGTTTAGATCCAATTTTAAATAATCCTAAAGAAATTTGGACTTACAATGATACAGACAAAATTTATATCTTAGAACCAATCAATAAACGAGTAGTTATTTTAAATAAAGAAGGTAAAATGCTTCAGCAATTCACTGCTACAGAATGGCAAAATCCAACTGACATGGTTGTGCGAGAAAATGAAAAAGCTATTTATATTTTAGATAATAACAAAATTTATAGATTCTACTATTAAAATAAATTAAATAGATATTTTTTAATACTTCATTATAAAAAATAATAAATAATTATTTTTATAAAAAACACTCTCAATAATCTGAGAGTGTTTTGTAAATTTTTTATTTGCCAATAAGCAAATTTTATTTTATTTAATTTCAGCTTTACCACCAGCTTCTTCAATTTTCTTCTTAATTTCTTCAGCTTCTTCTTTCTTTACATTTTCTTTAATAGCTTTGGGAGCGCCATCAACAACAGCTTTAGCATCAGCCAAACCAAGACCAGTAATTTCTTTTACTACTTTGATAACACTAATCTTGTTAGCACCAGCTTCTGTTAATTCAACTGTAAATTCAGTCTTTTCTTCAACAGCAGGAGCAGCTTCGCCAGCTGGAGCAGCAGCCATCATCATAGCTGGAGCAGCAGCAGAAACACCGAATTTATCTTCCAAAACCTTTACTAATTCAGAAAGGTCTAAGACAGACATTTTTTCAATTTGTTCTACCAAAGCTTTGAACTTCTCTGGTACTTCAACAATTGTTTTTTCTTCTGACATATTTTCATTATTAATGTTCTTTTGAACAATATAGAATATTAATTAAGCAGGATTTTTATCCTTAATAGCATTAAGAACAGTTACTAATCCACGCAAATTTCCAGCTAAGACATTTACGAAACCAGAAACTGGAGCATTGATAGTGCCAACTAATTGACCCAAAAGCTGTTGCTTGCTTGGTAATTTTGCTAATTCTTTTACTTTATTAGAATCAATAAAATTTCCTTCTAACATGCCGCCATAAATAGATACAATATCATGTTTTTTAGCAAATGCAGCAATCAATTGAGCTGGAGCAACTTCATCTTCAAAACCAAAAACAGCAGCTACACCACCTTCAAAATTTTTAGTATCTACTTCTAAACCAACTTCAGCCAAAGCTTTCTTAAGCAAAGTTTTTTTACTGGCAACATAACCAATATTTTGCTTACGACATTGACCGCGTAATTCTTCAGATTCTGATACTTTTAAACCTTGAAAATTAGCAAATACTACTGATTTAGATTGTTTGATTTGTTCTACTAAATTCTTAATACTTTCCTCTTTTTGTATTCTAGTTTTAGCCATAATATTTGAGGTTTATTAGCCAAATTTCTTTTTTATAAATAAAAAATGTGGCTTTTAAACCACAGACTTGTTTGGAGTCGACCTTTTTTAAGCTAAAAAATAGCTTGTGATCCTAGGTAGTATATTTAATTCCGATAAAATCGGAAAACTACTGTCTGTGGAATATGCTTACATATTATCTAATTTTTTTTCTTATGTCAAGTTATTTTACCTGTGGAAGAAATTTTCATTTATTGTTGACTTATTTCTTAATTTATATTATAATTTTGTCGTTGTTCACTATAAAAAACAAATAATACAAAAATAATACGGCGCTATCGTCTAGTGGTTAGGACACCAGGTTTTCATCCTGGGAACAGGGGTTCGATTCCCCTTAGCGCTACTAATTTAAGAAACTACGAAATAGTTTTCTTTTTATTTAAACTTCTTAAGGGTTCTTTATCCGCCTCAACTAAAAACCATTATTTAAGTGGTTTTATTTTAACTAAACAAATGATATAATTATATTTTAAAAAATAAATATATTTTCACAGTACGAAAAAATAATTTAATAATCTAGACAAATCAATCAAAATAATGTAGAAATAAACTATATGAAAATTTTAGGAATTGAATCATCTTGCGACGATACTTCTGTCGCCTTGATAAAAGTTAATAAAAACGATTTTATTGTATTAGCTGAAAAAACTGCTAGTCAAATTGAAATTCATAAAAAATATGGTGGAGTTGTACCAGAAATTGCTGGTAGAATGCATGCAGAAAAAATTTTACCAGTAATTGAAGAAGTAATGAAAGGTCAAGATAAACCAGATGTTATCGCAGTAACTTGCGGTCCAGGATTAATTACTGGTTTATTAGTAGGAGTAGAAGCAGCTAAAAGTTTATCATATTTATGGAATGTGCCATTGGTTGCAGTAAATCATATTGAAGGACATATCCACTCTGTAGAAATTTCCCATGAACAATTTTCAATTTCTAATATCCAATATCCTGCTTTAGCGCTTATTGCTAGTGGTGGACATACTGAACTTATTTGGATTAAGTCAAAAGGACAGTATAAAAAAATTGGAGCGACAGTTGATGATGCGGCTGGAGAATGTTTTGATAAAACTGCTAAATTATTAAATCTAGAATATCCTGGTGGTCCAAAAATTTCCCAATATGCTGAAACTGGTAATAATAAAGCTATAAACTTTCCTCGTCCAATGTTAGATAAAAATAATTATGATTTTAGTTTTGCTGGTTTAAAAACTTCAGCTCTATATTGGTTAAAAGATAATAAACTCATTATGTTGAACAAAATAACTTCCAATACAACAAAGTCAAAATATCTTAATAATCAAAAAGTTTTTCCAACTAACACTCAAGAAAACATAACTATCCATGATTTTTGCGCTAGTTTTGAACAAGCAATTATTGATGTTCTAGTTGGAAAAACTTTAAAAGCTCTAAAAAAATACCAACCAAAAACTGTTATTCTTGGAGGAGGAGTTAGTGCTAATAAAAAACTTCGACAAACTTTAGCTGCAGAAATAAACAAATTATCACCTAAATTAAAGTTTCTCTCTCCTTCTTTAAAATATGCTATGGATAATGCTACCATGATTGCCCTTGTAGGATATTATAAAGCTTTTAAAAAAGAATATACTAGTTGGCAAAATATTAAAGCCAACCCAAATTGGGAAATAGAGTAAACAAAAAATTCCCCACACCTAGAATAAAATAAAAAATACAATCAATTTTGATTGTATTTTATTATTTATATTTTGTCTATTGTTTTTAATCAAACACTTCTACATTTCCTTTGCCTACTAATTCTTCCAAAACATCAATCACACTAGCTTTACCATCAATAAAAGTATTAGTTTTAATAGTATTAATTCCTACTTTCAAAAATACTTGATAATCACCCGGAGCTTCAATAAAAATTTGTTTCAATTTTTCAGTTTTATTTTCTAATTCTTGTTTATTAATATAAATCACCACTGATTTTATTTGATTTTTCTGTTCTATATTTTCTAAAAAAGAAAAATTATCTCCTCCAGTTATCATGTTAATAATATTCTGAGCATTATTTTTATTCAAAACTTCTGCTTTTTCTACAAAAACTTTATTATCACCCTGCTCTCTAGGAGTTTTACCTTGTACACAAATAATATTTCCTTCTTGCCAAATATCATGAGTTTGTTCATAAGTCTTAGGAAAAACCATTAATTCTATAAAACCAGTTGTATCTTCTAAAGTAACAAACATCATAATTGAACCTTTTCTAGTAATTTTTTTAGTAGCTTTTTCAACTACTCCACCAATCACTACCCACTTATCTCTTTCATAATCTTCTAAATCACTAATTTTTAATAATTTATCTTGAGCAACTTTTTGATAATAAGCAAATGGATGAGATGAAACATAAAGACCTAAAAGTTCTTTTTCCCATTTTAATTTCTCCTCCATTGTTGCTTCTGCCTCACCTCGTAATATTATCTTGGAATCTAAAACTATATCAGTCCCAGCAAATAAAGAATTTTGATTGGATATATTATTTTCTCGATGCTGACGAATAAAACTTAAAATATTTTCTATATTATCTAAAATTAATTTTCGATCATAACCAAAACAATCCAAAGCCCCACATTTAGCTAAACTTTCTAAAGATTTTTTATTTAGATCTTTATCAGTAATTCTCTTTAAAAAATCTTCAAAACTTTTGTATTGACCATGCTTTTTTCTCTCTTGATAAATAACTTCACAAATATGTTCACCAACATTCTTGATAGTGGACAAACCAAATCTAATTCTACCCGGTTCGCCTGGTTTAGAAACCATCGCAAAATTACGAAAACTTTCATTTATATCAGGTGACAAAACTTCAATATTTATTCTTTTACATTCATGAACAATTTCAGAAACTTTTTCTGTATCATTTGCTTCAGCTTGAAGAACGGCAGTCATATATTGCACTGGATAATGCGCTTTCATATATGCTGTTTGATAAGCTACAATTCCATAAGAAGCTGCATGAGCTTTATTAAAACCATAAGCCGCAAATGGTTCAATAGCTATCCATAACTTATCTATAACATCTTTTGAAACTTTGCCATAATTTTTACAACCATCATAAAATTTCTCTTTTTGTTTAGCCATTTCTGCAGGAATTTTCTTTCCCATAGCTTTACGAAATTTATCTGCTTCCATCCAATCATATCCAGCTAATTCAATTGCCGTCAACATAACATCATCTTGATAAACTAATAAACCATAAGAAGCATCAAGAATCTTTTCTAATCTTGGATCTAAATAAGTAACTAAATCTGGATTATATTTTCTTCTAATATACTCAGGAATAGCGTCCATTGGTCCAGGACGATAAAGAGCTACCATAGCCATAATATCATTAATATTAGTAGGCTTTAATTCTTTTAACCAACGAATCATACCAAAACCACCAAGTTGAAAAGTACCCAATGTTTCACCTCGAGATAACATTGCAAAAGTTTCTTGATCGTCAAGAGGCAAATTGTAAATATCTATTTTTTCTCCGGTTGTTTTTTCTACAATTTCTACAGCTCTTCCTAAAATAGAAAGATTTCTAATACCCAAAAAATCATTTTTCAAAAGTCCAGCAGTTTCTACAGAATGCATTTCATATTGAGTAGTCAAGCGTGTTCCACCAACTTCATATTGTACTGGAGTAAAATCAGTTAAATCTGTAGGAGAAATCACTACTCCAGCAGCATGAATAGAAGTATGACGAGCGCAACCTTCTACTTTTTGAGCTAAATCTAATAATTTCTTTACTTCTTCATTGGTTATATAAAGTTTTTTCAAATCTGGTTCTTCTTTCAAAGCTCGTTCAATCGTCATAGCAAAACCCTGTGAACCCATAGGAATTAATTTAGCTACTTGATCACAGAAATTATAAGAATAACCCAAAGCTCGACCAACATCACGCACACTAGCTCTTGCTGCCATAGTTCCAAAAGTAATAATTTGAGCTACTTTTTCTTTACCATATTTTTCTGTAACATAAGCAATCATTTCTTCTCTGCGATCATCAGCAAAATCCGTATCAATATCTGGAGGAGAAGGACGAAAAGGATTCAAAAAACGTTCAAATGGCAATTTAAAACGCAAAGGATCTACTGTAGTAATTCCCATACAATAAGATACCAACGAACCAGCGGCAGAACCTCTAGTAGTTTCTACAATTCCATGAGTTTTGGCATAATGTACAAAATCTGCCACACAAATAAAATATGGTGAATAACCTTTTTTAGCAATAACACTCAACTCATAATCTAATCTTGTTTTAATTTCTTCTGTAATTTCTGGATAAAAATTTAAAACTCGCTGATAAACTTCCTCACGCAAAGTTTCATCAGCATTTTTACCCGGAGGTAACTCTACTGGCGCAAAATGCCAATTATTCAAAGGAATTTCTATATTAACTCGATCAGCAATTTTACCTGTATTGTGAACTGCCTCTTCTACATGACGAAAGCGAGATAAAATATCAATCTCAGTATTCAATGATCTATCTACTTGACGATAATCCTCTCGATTATTTTGTCCCACTTTCCAACCTTCACGAATACATGTTAAAATATCTTGAGCTTCAGAATCCTCTGGTTCTAAATAATGAACATCTCTCGTTACAACCAACGGTATATTAAGATCTTTACTTAATTGAATAAGTTTTGTATTCACATCAATTTGACCTGAAATAGCTGGATGATCTTGAAGTTCTAAATAAAAATTATTCTGACCAAAAATATTATTATATTCTTTAGCCACTTTTTTAGCTTTTTCTAAATTATCAAATTTTAATAAACTTGGTATTTCCCCTTTTATACAACCAGATAGAGCAATAATTCCCTGATGATATTTTTGTAAAAGCTCTTTGTCTATTCTTGGTTTATTATTAAAATTTCCTTCTAAATGTCCCAAAGAAGAAAGCTTCATCAAATTCTTGTAACCTTCATAATTTTCTGCTAATAAAACTAAATGGTAAACTTCTTTATCTAATTGCGGATCTTTATCAAAGCGTGTTCGTGGTGCAACATAAGCTTCAAAACCAATAATTGGTTTTATTTCTTCAGCCAAACAGGCTTGATAAAACTCAATCGCCCCATACATAGAACCATAATCTGTCAAAGCTACAGCTGTGAATCCCTTATTTTTTACAGCTTTAACAAGAGGTTTGATCTGATTTAAACCATCTAAAAGTGAATAATGAGAGTGAACATGAAGGTGAGTAAATGACATAAATCTATTATTTCTAACTCAACTATTTTACCTTATTCTCTTATTCAAATCAAGAGTAAAAAATAAAAATTATAATATTTTATTATTAAAATTAGGTCTTGACAATATTTTTTCTTTTTGCTAAGATAGATTGTCGCATTAGGGCGACAAAATTAAAGGATTATTACACTTTGGAGGGTTACTATGAAAAATAGAGATTGCTGTTCTGAGTTCTTTTTTAGAGGTGCCAAGTTTTGTGGCATCTGTGGGAGACAACTGCGTTTTGAGTTGGGCTGCAATAAATATAAAATTTGTTGCAGATATTGCCGCCCATGGTGGTGGTTTTTGAAAGTAATCAAACACCTCACTTCATACTATGATGTGAAAGAAGTTGGTTTCAACTTCTGTCCAAAATGCGGATCCCATTCCACATAACACCTCATAACTCACCCCCGTTCGAAAATTCTGCTCTTGCAATGCAATGTTGCGCAGTGGACCATACCGACCGGGGGTTCACTGTTTTTAATAAAAAATATTTATAATAAAAAAATTTTTATATAATTATTAAAACCGCTTCTCAGCGGTTTTAATTATAAATTTTATCTTATTTATTTTTACTTTTACTCTTAGTAATTTTCTTTTTCGTTTTTTTCTTATCCATTCGCTCTTCTAATTTATCTGATAATTTTCCAACCAAAAACTTTTCTATTAAACCAGTCGCCATAGTACTAACAATTCCCATTTTCCCAGTAATATTATCTACTTTATTCCGAATAAACTCTACAGCGTCACTAATCATTTCTAATTTATCAGTTACATTTTCAATAATTTCATTAAAATTTTTTAAAGCTCGTGCCGCTTGATAAAGTACCCAACAAAGAAATACTGTAAACCACAGTATAGATAAAGAAAGTACAATATAAAGAAGATCTTTTGTACTATCAAACATATAACCTCCTAAACATTTGTGAATTCAAGCATTTATTCACAAATGATTAAAAATTAATAGAGAATTAAATTATAACACAATTATAAAAATACTACAAATTATTTTCTAATTTCTGCTTTAAAATCTTCTTCTAAAACTTTTATAACTTTTTCATGAATTTTTTCTACATTTTCAGCAGTCAAAGTTTGATCAGTTGCTTGATAAATAATATGATAAGCCAAACTCTTTTTATCTGCTCCTAATTTTTCACCTTGATAAACATCAAATAATTCCACTTTTTTAATTAATTTATCAACAGTCATCAACTTGTTAATAATTTCATCGTGAATAATTTTTTTATCTACTACAAAAGCTATATCCCGTTCTACTTCTGGATAAATTGACAAAGGATGATAATTATTTTTTTCAGTATAAACTAATAATAATTCATTTAAATTTATTTCTAACAAAGCTACTCTATTTTCTATACCTAATTTATCTTGAATCACTGGATGAAGTTCAGCAATAATTCCAATTATTTTTTCTTTTACTTCAATTTCTGCTCTCCTACCTGGATGAACAATTTTATTATTTAAATCAAAAGATGATCTTAATTTATAATCCAATCCTAAACGATCAAATAAAATATTTAATACTTCAGATAATTCATAAAATGGAATCTTGGATCCTTTTCCAGAAAAAACTAAACCCAATTTTATATCTTGTCTTGGTAATAAATCTCCACTATTTTCTGATACTCGTTGTCCAGGATTATTTTTATCAAATACTTTACCAATTTCAAAAAACTTCACCTCTTCTTCTCGGTGCAAATTTTCTTCTACATTTTCTAATAAACCAGCCCAAATATTATAACGCAAATATGGGCGATCTTTGGCAATTGGGTTGTCTAATTCTATAAAATCTTTTTTATTTAAACCAATCTTATCCAAAAGTTGTGGAGATACAAAAGAATAATTATAAACTTCAATATAACCTGCTTCTAAACTTAAAATTTCTTTAATTTTTCTTTCTAAGATTCGTAAATTATTTTTTTCTGGAGGATCAATAGTAAAAGCTGGTAAAGCAGCTTCAATATTATCATAACCATAAATTCTAGCTACTTCTTCTACTAAATCTTCTGGAATAGAAATATCTTTTGTAGCTCGCCAACTAGGAACTGAAACTAATAAACCATCTTTTTTATCTTTTAACTCAAAACCCAAAGCTGTTAAAATATTATTCACTCTCTTTTTATCAATTTCCATACCAATTTTTTTAGTCAAAAATTCATAAGATAATTCAATTGGCTCTTGATTCAATTTAAAATTAGCTTCATCAACTATATTACTTATCACTTTAGCTTTTGGACATAATTCCAAAGTTAATTCCACTGCTCGTTGTAAAGCTAATTCAGCTAAATGCGGATCTAAACTTTTTTCAAATCGTGATGAAGAATCAGTCCTAATTCCTAATTTAGTAGCTGTTTGTCTAACATTAGTTGATGAAAAATTAGCTGATTCAAAAACAATTGTGGTTGTTTTATTAGAAATTCCACTATTCAAACCGCCAATTACTCCAGCCAAAGCCAAAGCTTCAGTTTCAGTAGAAATTAAAAGCATTTCTTTATCTAATTTATATGTTTTTTCATCCAAAGTTGTAAATTCTTCTCCTTCTTTAGCCGATCTGATAATTAGATCAGCTTTGGCTTTTTCATTTTTAATTTTGGTGGCATCAAAAGCATGCATTGGCTGACCCAAATCCATCATAAGATAATTAGTAATATCTACAATATTATTGATTGGTCGCAACCCAACTGACAATAATTTCTTTTGTAACCAAACTGGTGAAGGTTCTACTTTGATATTTTCAATCATCACTGCCATATAACGAGGACATAATTCTTGATTTTCTACTTTCACTTTTAATTTATAATCTTGACCTGGTTTAATTTTTTTAGTTTTATAAGATTTTAATTTATAATTATACAAAGCTGACAACTCTCTGGCTAAACCATAATGACCACATAAATCTGGACGATGGGTCAAAGATTTATTATCTATATCAAAAATAACATCATCATTAGTCAAAGCTTTAGCTACGGTTGTACCAGGCTTAGCTGACAAATGACTTAAATCTAAAATTTCTCTTTCATCTTTAGTAGGAAAAATATCTGCTAAACCAATTTCTGAAGCGGCACAAATCATTCCCCAAGATTCTACTCCACGAATTTTTACTTTAGTTAATTCAACCAACTCTCCTTCTCCATGCCAACGCACTTTAGCGCCAATTTTTCCCAAAGCTACTTTCATACCTTCTGTCACATTTGAACCACCACAAACTACAGTAAAATTTTCTACTCCATCAAAAACTTGACAAACACTCAATCTGTCTGCATCAGGATGTTTTTCTATCTTTCTAACTTCACCAATAACAATATTTTCTAAATTTTCCCCTTGTTTTTCAATTGATTCAACTTCAACTGTACTAGTAATTAATTTAAAAGCCAACTCTTCTGGTGTAACAGAGTCGGATAAATCTACATAATCTTTTAACCATTGATAAGAAACTTTCATAAATTTAAAATTGTTTTAAAAATCTGATATCTCCATTTTGTAAATTACGAATATCATCAATACCATATTTAAGCATAACTAATCTTGTTAAACCAAAACCAAAAGCAAAACCTTGATATTTTTCTGGATCTACTCCACCTTCACGCAAAACATTAGGATGAACCATTCCTGCGCCAAAAATTTCTAACCAACCAGTATTTTTACAAACCCGACAGCCAGCACCTTTGCACAAAAAACAAGTTACTTCCCCATTTACACCAGGCTCTACAAAAGGATAAAATTTTGGACGCAATCTAACCACAGTTTCATTACCATAAAGATGCTTAGCTACTGCTTCTAACACGCCTTTCATATGAGAAAAATTTATATTTTTATCTATCACAATTCCTTCTAATTGATAAAAAGTATGTTCATGACGCACATCAGTTGCTTCATTTCGAAAACATCTGCCAGGAATAATTGCTCGAATTGGAACACCATGTTTTTGCATAGCTCGTACTTGCATTGGTGAAGTTTGGGTTCGCATTACCCACGGTGAATCAGAATCTGGACCATGATCTTTGATATAAAAAGTATCTTGCATATCTCGAGCTGGATGAGTAGGAGGAATATTTACCGCAGTAAAATTATAATAATCACTTTCCAATTCTGGACCATCTAAAACTAAAAAACCCATTGAAGTAAAAAAATCTTCTAAATCATTTTGAATAATAGTGTTAGGATGAAGATGTCCTCGATCTTTTACTGGTAATTTTGGTTGAGTTATATCAATCCATTCAGTATCCGCAATCTTATTTACTAATTGATTATTTAATTCAATCTGTTTTTCTATTAAAATATCTTCCAATTCTTTTTTTACTTCATTAGCTAATTTACCAAATTTTTTACGAGCGTCAACTGATAAATCTTTTAATTTTTTCATAATTTCTGTCATTTCTCCAGAACGACGCGAAAAAAATTTTTGTTCTAATTCTTCCAATTGTAAATTATCCTTAACCGTTTTTAAATCCTGAAGAAAATCTTGTTTAATTTTTTGTAATTGTTCATCCATATTAATTAAAAATAACTAACAATACCTTATTTATTTTTTAATTTCTAAAAACTTTTTTATTGTAGCGACAATTTTGTCCATAAAAAGACTAAAATCTATCATTGAAACATTCTTTTTTATAAATTCATCATATTTTAAAGCAACCGTAAATTGATATAATTTTAAATCCCTTTCTGCTTCTGTTTCAAATTCACTTAAAACAAAATCCGTCATTTTATTTAAAATTATTTTTAAATCTAAACCTTTTTCATCAAATTCAGCGATTACTTCTTCAATAGTTTCCCCTTTTTCTTTTAAATATAATCTTTCAATTTCTTTGTAAGTTTCCCTTCTTTTTTTACCTTCAAAAAAATTAATTACTACCCCTTCATTTTTTTCAAACTTCTCAGAAAGATTTCTCTTAGGTACAAATTTTATAATATTATTATAACCCTTTTCTAACATAAATTATTAAAACAAATTAATTACATCTCTAGCAGTTATAAAAATAAATAAAACCATCAATAACAAAAATCCCAAAGTATGAGCAATTTGTTCATATTTCAAAGGTACTGGTCGACGAATAATTCCTCCAATCAAAATAAATAAAATTCTTCCTCCATCCAAAGCTGGAAAAGGCAAAATATTTATAACTGCTAAACTCAAAGAAATCATAGCAGTAATATTCAATAAATAGTTTATCCCAAGTTTGGCTCCTTGTCCAACAATAGTAGCAATTCCTACTGGTCCAGCCAATTCAAACATAAGTCCTTGTCCTACAATTAAACCTTTAATCAAGATGTAAAAAGTAATCATAATATTTACAAAACCAATTCCTGCTGCTATAAATCCTTTTGCCAAAGCAATATACCAAGGATAACGAATTACTCCAGCATCTGCTAACATTACTCCTAATCGTGGAGTTGTTTCTTCTTTAATAAGACTTGGTGTTATTTGTAAACTTAATTCTTCTCCATTGCGTCTAACTACTAACTTTATTTCTTTATCACCATTATTTTTAATAATTTCTTGCATTTGCGCAGTATTAACAATAAATTCATCATTTATAGAAATAACCACATCACCATATTGTATTCCTGCTGTTTCAGCTGGAGTATTTTTTTCTACTGATTGAATCATTACTTCAGCTGGAGTTATTACAATAGCTCTCTTATCCACACCCTGAGACATATCTGTTGGCAATCCAATAATAAAACCAATTCCCAAAACAATACCTGCTAAAATAACATTCATAATAACGCCAGCAGATAAAACAATTACTTTTTTCCAAGCTTTTTGATAACCAAAACTATCTGGTTCTACTGCCTTCTCACCATTTTCACCTTTTATTTTACAAAAACCACCAATCGGTAACCAATTAAGAGAATATAAAGTAGCAGGAAATTCTTGCTCTTCTATTTCTTCTCCAGCTACAGCTTGTTTTAATTTTGTTTTTCCTTTGCCAAAAACCCATACAAATTTTTTAGTTTTTGGATCACGGTAAACTCCAATTGCTCTAGGTGGAAAACCAATTCCAAACTCATATACTTTCATACCACTTTTACGAGCAGTAATAAAATGTCCAAATTCATGAGCTAAAACAATAATACCTAAAATTATTATAAAAATTATAATGGTCATAAACTATTCTACATTTTTCTTTAAATATTTATTAATACTTGATTATTTAATTGTCTTATTATATAATAAATGAGTAAAAAAGCCAAATCAAGACTATTTTACTTTTAAATCATAAAGATAAAAAATATGGCAATACTATACATTGTCTTGGGAATAGTCCTAGTACTCATACTATGGATCATTTCTCTATACAACGGGTTGGTAAAATTAAATAATCGCACCAAAGAATCTTGGAGTGATATTGATGTTCAATTAAAAAGACGTCATGATTTAATTCCCAATTTAATCAACAGTGTCAAAGGTTATATGACACATGAAAAAGAACTTTTGGAAAAAATTACCAAAGCTCGTGCTGGCGCGATAACCGCAGGAGAAGCTGGTAATATTACTGAACTTGGGAAATTAGAAAATCAACTTAGTGGAATGCTCGGAAAATTACAAGTTGCTGTTGAAGCTTATCCAGATCTAAAAGCTAACACTAATGTAGCTCAATTAATGGATGAGTTATCTGATACTGAAAATAAAATTCAAGCCAGTCGTCGTTTTTACAATGGCATGGTACGCGATTTCAATACCAAAATTGAAACTTTTCCCAATAATGTCTTTGCTGGAATGTTAAGATTTACTAAATATAATTTCTTTGAAGTAGAAGATGCAAATGAAAGAAAAAATATTACTGTAAATCTTTAATAAATAAAAAACAACAGTAAACAGCTTAATAATAGAAAATAAAATAGAACTTTTTATTAATTTTATAAACATGACAAAAAATCATGAATTTGTTAAGTTAGTTTATTAAATAACTAAAAACAATCTTTTAAAGATTGTAAAATTCTTTATAGTTTAATAAAAATTCTATTTACTATTTACTGATTACTAATTACTAATATGTACAATCAAATAGACAGTAACAAACGCAAAACGACTTTATTAATTACTATTTTTTTAGTTTTTATTATTGGATTAGGTTGGTTTTTAGGTATTTATATGGGTTATGGTTATGAAATCACTATTTTGGCAGTGATAATTTCTTTTATCATGACTTTAGTTAGTTTTTATAGTGGTGATAAAGTTGCTCTTGCTTCTACTGGCGCAAAAGCTATTAAAAAAGAAGACAATCCTTATGTTTACCGAATGGTAGAAAATCTTGCAATTACTGCTGGTATTCCTATGCCTAAAATTCATATAATTGACTCCCCTGCTATGAATGCTTTTGCTACTGGGCGTGATCCAGAACATGCCTCAATTGCTTTAACTACTGGATTAATTAATAATTTAGAAAATCAAGAACTAGAAGGTGTTATTGCTCATGAAATGAGTCATATAAAAAATTATGATATCCGAGTTATGATGATTGTGATAGTATTAGTTGGATCTGTTTCAATTTTATCTAATATGTTTTTCCGTGCCCGATCCTTTGGTTTTAGTGGTAAAAAAGATTCTAATAATAATGGTGGACAAATTGGTACAATTATCATGATAATTGGTGTAGCTCTTCTAGTATTATCACCTCTAGTAGCTCAATTAATTCAATTAGCAATTTCCCGAAAACGAGAATATTTAGCTGATGCATCTGGAGCTCTTTTAACTCGTTATCCTGAAGGATTAGCTAGTGCTCTGGAAAAAATTTCTCAATCTAAAATTTCCTTAAAAACTGCTAGTGCTGCTACTGCTCATTTATTTATTTCTAATCCTTTTAAAAATCAAAGTTTTCTTACTTTTTTTTCTACTCATCCACCAATTGAAGATAGAATAAAAAAATTAAGAGAAATAATGTAATTAGAAATATATGCGAATTTCCCAACAAAATTCTAATAAAATGGTTATAAAAGAAACTCCAATTTTACAAATAATAATGCTAACATTATTTGCCGCTGGATTTGGTTTCTCTACTATCAAAAGTAATAATTCCATTAGTAATGATCCCTTTTATTTACAAGTTGAAAATCTTTTTGCTATTTTAATAATAATTATTGTTTTATTCGTAATAGCTTTTATACAATTTACTACTATTATCATTAACAAAAGCACCGGACAATTAAACATTAAAAGAAAAAGACTAATAAAACCAACAAATGAAACCTACCAAATAAATCACATTAAAAAAATCATAATGCGAGAATTCAAAGAATTTAATAAAGGTAATAGAACGGTAACTTATCCATTATTTTTTATAATGAATGATAATACTGGACCAGACTTTGAAGTAGATTTTATTTACAGCAACAGATCAACAGACCAAGGTAGTATATTTAATCGCTTAACCAAAAATAAAAAAATTGGCACACAAATAGCTAAATTTATTGGTGTACCATTTGAAGAACATCGCGCACCTTCAATACCACAAATTGTAGATATTTTCAGCAGCACTATAAAAGAATCTTATAAAGAAAGTATAGACGAAACAAAAAAACAACAATAAACTTATAATTTTTAACTTAAAACTATGAATAATTTTTTTATGTTTGCAGGTTGGGGAATGTTTTTCTTTTTTCTCCTCATTATTTGGGTTATTATTTGGAAAGGTATTGCTCTTTGGTTAGCTGCTAGAAACAACCATAAAATCTGGTTTATTATAATATTGTTAATTAATACAATCAGTATTTTAGAAATCATTTACATCTTTGCCGTAGCTATGAAAAAACCAAATGCCAAAAAAACTTTATCAGAAGAAATAAAATTTGGTGAAGAAGAAAAAACTATTGAATAATATAAACTAATAAAAATACTTAAAAAAATACAATCAATTTTGATTGTATTTTATTTTTCTAATAAATTAAAATCCTCCACTCATGCCAATAATATCATCCTTACCATCAAAATCCACATCTGCTGACAAAACTTCTACACCGGGTTTTCCTAAAGAAGAATAAAGTTTTATTTCATTATAAAGCTGTTTACCATTAACATTATAAATTCTAACTACTGGATTTGCTCCAACGCCAGCACCAACAATCAACTCATCTAAACCAACACCATCTACATTTCCTGTAGCCACATTAACACCTGTGCCAAAATTACGATCAAAAGCAAACCACTGATAAGCCATATTATAATTATAATCAAATATTGAAATTAAAGGTTCTTCTGTTTTTTTAGCCACAACTAAATTTTTACTACGAATACTAGAAAGGCGTCCTACTGCCAAAGAATAGCCTCCTTTATAATCTCCCCCAAAAGGATACCAATCTCTTTTCATTTGTCGACCATGTCGGGTATATATTTTTATAGGATAAGCATAACCAGCTTCTGGAGCCACATAAACTTCCCAATATCCATCATTATTCAAATCTCCAATTGAAACAATTAGTTCTCCCGGATAAGAAGCTGTATAAGGATATACTTTCATAAATGGCTGTCCATCATCACGCCAAGCCAATAATTTATTTTTTGTTACTACCAACAAATCTCTTTTGCCATTACCATCAAGATCTATATGAGCAATTTTATCTCCACCTTTGTAATTATCTTCAAAAATGAAAAAACCATTACGCACACTTGTGCCATCAGGACGAACAAAACGAACAAAATCTCCATTTCTAAATAAAACATCCTTCAAAGAAGAAACAACTTTCAATAATAATAAACCATCATAACCATCAATCATGGTTTCGGTAACAATTAAACCATTATTTACTTTTGTATCCTGAATACCATGAATTTTTTCATATTCCCCACCCAAAGATACTAATTGCTTTTGAGGGGTACTATTTACTAAAACAATTCCATTAGTAAAATCTCTTTGCCAAATATCAGCCTCATAAGTTGAATAATTATTTTTTGATCTAGCAGGAGAAAGCGAATCACCTAAATTTACATTATATTCATCATACCACCAAGTTTGACTATGATCTTTATCACCATAATCAAAAGAATAATAACCATCTTCCATTAAAGCTGAAGCTAAACCAAATCGCATATTTTTATAATTTTGATTACCAGTATTAGAAGTATTAACATTGATAATATTGATTTTAGGATTATTCGTTGTGCCAAAATTATATTCATAAGTATTCATAGTATTGGTCCAAGCAGGAGCAATAAAATTTTCCAACATTTTACCATTCAATTCACTTCTATATTCTCTAGTATTTCCATTACCTACAATAATATATTTATCAGCAGTCAATCGTCTAGTTTCATTATAAATAAATTTCATTCCTGTTTTCCATTTATTATCTAAATTTGTGTCTTTAATTTTATTATTATCTAAATCAATATCTGAACCAACAAAATAAGTAATATTATCCCAAGCATTATCATAATAAACTCCATCCCAAAGCTGAGTAGCTAAAATTTTCTCTACAACAAAATTTACTAAATATTGATTAAAACGCAAATTATTTTTAGTAGGACAACTATCTGTTACATTTAATAAATAAGTTCCCGGCCACCAACTAATTTTATTACCAGCAGAATTATGTAAATACCAGCTTTCTGGAATACCAGAAACTAATTGCTTACGCAATGAACTATATGAATTACCAGCATCTGCTCTAATTTCCTGAGAAGTAATATAAGCTAAAATAATTATCTTTGGATTCAATTCTCTAATTTTTTTCAATTGAGCTAAACTTTTTTCCTGTACTTCCATATCTAAAATAAGTAAATCCCATTTAGCTAATTGCCTAGCTTCAGCATCAGTAATTTCCCATTTAAGAAAATAATTCGCCAAACGAGGAAAAGTTGAATCCGAAGCTGATTTTGTAGGAATAACAAAAATTAAACAACTGACTAATAGTATAAAAATAAATAAAACTAATTTTTTAATTATGAATTTCATTTTAATCAAAATATACATTAGTTATTCCTACGAAAATAAGAAGTTAATAAAAAATTTAATTACTTACTTCCCACTTTTCTAGAAATATTAATTTTAAATTTTATAAATACTTTTTACTCCTGCAAAATTCTTTTCCATCCCAAAATTGTTTTTTGCTTTTTCTCTAGCTGTGTTTGCTATTTTTTTACTCTCTTCTTTATTATTCCAAATCCACTGCAAAACCTCAACTAAATTTTGTTGATTATTCGTATCAATAAGCAAACCTGTTTGTTTATTTTCTATTAAATCGCGTCCGGCTACCTCCGAAGCAACTACAATTCTACCAGTAGTCATAGTTTCCATTATTACTAAACTCAATCCTTCCCACAAAGATGGTTGGATGACAATATCAATATTTTCAATTTCTAATAAAATATCTTTTACACCTTGCCAAATAATTTTATCCTCAATTTTCAAATCCTTAGCCAATTTTTCTAATTCTATCTTTTTTGAACCTACACCATAAATATTTAATTGCCAAGGTAAAGTTAATTTTGCCAAAGCTTGAAATAAATAATAATGATTTTTTTGTTTTTCTATTCTTCCAATAATTGCCAAACGCATTTTATTAGTAGTAAATAAATGATCATTTTTTACATTTAACCACTTTTCAATCTCAACTCCATTTAAAACTTTTTGCACTTTATTTTTTTTCAATTTAAGTTCCTCTAAACAAAATTTTTCTACCTCACCAGAAACAGCAATCACTTGATCTGTTTTGGGTAAAATCCATTGTAAAATTTTTTTCCTTAATTGAGAAAATTCTTTACCCACATTATGTTGAGTAGAAATCCATCTCACACCCTGACGCAAAAAATATCCAAAAAAATCCGCGCTAAACACATGTGTATGAATAATATCTGGCTGAAAATCATTTTTTATTTTTTTAATATTTTTATAATTTTGATACAATCTAAAAATATTTTTTTCTTTAGCAGAAAAAACTTTAATCCCTATATTTTCAAATTTTTTTATTAATTCTCCCCCACCCACAGTACTCACTACTATTACCTCATGACCTTGATCACGAAAATAATTAGCATATTGTAAAACTAAGTGTTCTGCTCCACCAGTAGTAAATCTAGGAATAATATAAAGAATTTTCATAGTAAATATGTTTGCCAAAATATACAAAATGTTTTATTATACCTATGTTTATTTTATCCGATTTTAGCAAAAAAAACAACTATGAACAAAAAATTAAACATCTTATTATTATTGGCAATATTATTAACTATAATTGTTGTTATAAATCCTTATTACAAAATAGATCTACTTTTAATAATAACCTTCTTATTAGGTGTTGGTTATTATTTTTTAAAAGATAAATTAATTCTTATTTTTCTTTTATTACGCCCAACTTTAGATTATTGGCGCGATTACAATCTACTTGAATACAAAAATCATTATTTAAACATCAATTCTGCTTTAGCCATTTTAGCAATTATTTGGTCTTTAAGTATTTTTATAAAATATCGAACAAATCTAAAAAAAATTAATAAATATTTAATACTATTTTTTTTATTTTGTTTGTTTAGTATTTCATATAGTTTTTATCCTGGAACAACTCTTATTGAAATTACAAAATTATTTAGTATTATTGCTTTATTTTCCTCTACTTTTATATTAAGTTATAAAAATATAATAAATGAAAAAAGCCTAAAAATATCTTTATTTACTTCGGCTATTATCCCTATAATACTGGGAATTATTCAATTATTCACTGGATCAGGAATAAATACTTTTGGAATTCACGGAAGAATTTATGGTACTTTTGCTCATCCTAATGTTTTTGCTTTTTATATTTTATTTTTATTTTTTATATTTATACAAGATACTTTTTACAAACAAAAAAAATATTGGCAAGAAAATTCTAATCTTAAAAAAATAATTTATATTTTCTTTATTATTTTAATATTAGCTACTTACACTCGAGCAGCTATTATTGGTGGTTTAATTTTTATAACTATCTTGGGATTATACTATTATCGTAAAAAAACTATTTTAATTTTATTAAGTTTGACAATTTTATATTTATTATTCTTTCCTTTAAATAATTTTCTAAAAAATAATTTTAATTACAATCTTCAAAATAACAGTTTAATAAGCCGATTAACAAAAACAGATGAAGATTCAGATTCTTGGGCTTGGCGCCAAACTCTAATTAAAGAAAATATACCAATTATAAAAGAAAAACCACTTTTCGGTTATGGTTATGGCGTGTTTGCTAAAATTTGGGAATATAATCGAGGTGAATCTCATTATTGGGATGATAGTGCCGAAGCACATAATGACTATCTTCGTTTAGTCTTAGAAATAGGTATAATTGGTTCTTTTTCTTATTTATTGTTCTTATTTTCTATTAGTAAAAATATTTGGCAAAACATTAAATTTAACCAAAAAGAAAATCTCTATTTATTAGCTTGGTTAATTTCTTTTTTGGCTTTAAGTTTTACAGACAACATGCTTCATCATACAGCCGTAATGTGGTTGATGTGGTCATGGTTTGGTTTTGAGTTAGGAAAATATCAAATTAAAAAATAAAATAAAACAAAAAACCATCGAGAGAGAGACATTCCAGATTATTTATACAAATAACCTAGAATGAGCCGATGGTTTTTTGTTTTTTATTCATCATTTATTCACCAAAATTTGATGCGCAAATGTTGAAGGAGGGAGAGTGGATTTGCCACAAGCATCCGTTATTCTCTCCTCTCTCCTCCAAATTAATTTTTCAAAGAGCAATTTTGTGACTCAAGGTCACTGGTCAAGTTTTCCTCCTCAACCATAAATCACTTTTTCGGGAGTGATTAACCCTCGTCAATTTCCCCATCACAGTCGTTGTCAAAATTGTCATGGGGCCAGTCAAACGCACCGGGATGGTTATAATAACCTGTGGGAGTGTCATCGCAATCCCCGCCAAAAAGCCCATTGGGGCAGTCTTCAGGATCAGCTACTGTACCCAAACAGGGCAGAACTTCACAATAGCAGTCCCCATCATCGTCCCAGTTGTCTGGTGTTCCATCTGGAAAGGGACCGCTGTTTGCACCAGATTGACCTTTTCCGGTCATGCCATGCTTGTCGACGATTACATAACAGTAGCTACCACCACAGAACTGTCCTTCTGGACAGTCTTCATTGGTTGTACACTGTCTTTCTCTGCACTCATTTGCTATGCAAGACTCTTGGTCATTGCAGTCTGTGTCTTCCAAACATTCTACACAAGAAGTACCCTGTGCATTACATATACCTTCTTGGCAGACACCACAGCTACCGCCACAACCGTCATCACCACATATTTTTCCTTCACAAATCGGAGTGCAACCTCCAATGCAAGTAGGTTTTCCTTCTGCGTTGTTGATGCAAGCCTTTCCATCTTCATACATACCACATGAAGTGGAAATAACCCAAACACCAAAGTCTGAGTTTTCGGCTAAATTACACTCACAAATACCTACTTGATGTTGTGAGCCTGACGGCTTAATGCAACATTCTTGCTCATCAGTTGCTTGGCACCAGTCGTTTACACAAGTGCCAGCAATACAAATACTTCTCCCTGCCGAAGAAACAGACGAGCAGTCTGTACCATCAGGTACATTAGTGTACCCGCATTCACCGGTTAAAGGGTTGCATGAGTCAATCGTGCACGGATTACCGTCATCACAGTTTTTCTCTGTTCCGACACAAAACCCTTCCTCGCACACATCTTCTAATGTACATGCGTTACTGTCATCACAAACAGTAGAGTCCGCAACTGGAGTATTTATGCACTCGCCGGACTCTTCGTCGCATGAATCAAGTGTACATGGGTTGGCATCATTGCACGGTTTTTCTTTCCCAGCACAAATGCCCGACTGACACACATCTTCAATCGTGCACGGATTACCGTCATTACAAACAGTTCCGTCCTCCAACTGAGTGTATACACATTCACCCGTTGCAATGTCACAAGAATCAATCGTGCATGGGTTGCTGTCATCACAATTTTTTTCTAGACCTCTGCAAACCAGTGTGGTATCCGTAGAAGATGCGACTACACAGGTGTCTCCAGTTGTGCAGGGATCGTTGTCATCACAACTTTCCCCAATCATGGAAATGTTTTCACATCTTCCATCTACACAACTATCTTGTGTGCATTGATTATTGTCATCACAATCTTCATGTGACACACAAGACGGTATGTCTTGGCATAAGCCCAGATTAGGAAAAACACCTACTTCTGAACATTCTTGTCCTGCCCCGCAAGGCATTGACTCTGCTGAAGTGTGTACCCACCCATGCTCGTCAATATATTCGGGTGCACAAATCCAGCGTCCCACAAATGGACTACCATCTGGTGAGGTACAGCCATCCTCTTCATTACAGCAAGCAACCAGAGTCAGAGGAACACAGGGTCCCCGAGACTTCGTTGTTGGATTGACTTGTGTTTCCCCAACCACTAGAGCTGAAGAAACTTTTCCAACATTCCGCTGAAGGCGGAAACAACGGCTGTCCCGACATGACCAGCCGTCAGAAAGTTTTCCACATTCCACCTTCTGATCTTCCGTTTCTAAAGAAACGATTCCGCTTTCCCCTACACATATCGCTCCTGTGAGCGACACTGTTTCTTTTTTCATGCTTGTGTTACCACAAGCGACCATGACCAGCGAAAAACTGGCCGCCATTAAAACGAAAAAGAAAGTCTGTCGTCGTGTCTTCATGATTTTCCTCCATTCATGACACCAAAGAAAAATTGATGTTTAAACACCATGTTCAAACACCATTTGTAACCAACCTACTGCATACGACTTATTTTCATAGTCGCACAGCAAACAAATTACCATTTATTCTTTTTAAAATATGATAACTTTTTTACTATGCAACTATGATATTTTTCTATTTTAATTTTAAAGAACTTTTTATCTTGAACTGTCCACCTTATTTTTAAGATAAACAGTTTTAGATGCCGGTGTGATTTTTTATCACACCGGGCTAGAGTTTGAGATATGAGTTATTTCTATTAAAGAAAT
>JAAZJX010000020.1 GCA_012800155.1 Candidatus Magasanikiibacteriota bacterium | reverse complement strand
ATTCATCATCTGTATTTTCTTCTAATACATCTTTAGAATCTAAATTCGCTAAAATTTCTGAAATATTATCAGCAATGAATTTTTTTATAGTTTCTTCAGTTTCTTTTGGTAGTTCAATTCCAAGTTTAGACAGGACTTCAGCTAAAGGTTGAGTGATTTCATTTTCAACATTGTTCGTAATTTCATTTTCAATATCAGATGAATTCATACTATCTGTTTAATAATGATTTGGTAGCTTGTAAGATTTTTTTACAATCAAGATAATACTTTTTAATTTCTTTTTCTAGTTTATTTTCATCAGTAAAACCAAATTTTTCTAACATTTCTTGATTGAAAATTTCTATTTGTTCAGCTCTAAGTTTAAATAATTTTTTAAGTATTTCTTTTATTTTACTTTCATTTTTTACTCGGATATATTTTTTTATTTCAGCTTTAAAATAATCCATTTCTTCTGTAACTTGTTTTTTCCAAACATCAATTGGAACATTTTTGTTATGTTTGGTTTGTTGTTGACTTTTTTTTAGAGCCACCGCCCATTGTCTTTCAAAATCATTCATAAATTTTAAGACAGTAAATAATTATTTTCTTTTTTGATTAAATTATAAGTTTTTTTTCTTTTATTTTTTTGTTCTAGAATGTTTATTATTAATTCGTCTATTACATCGTGTAAATATTTTTCTATATTTCTAACACCTTCATATTCATTATAAGTTTCTTGGGTGAGATTGTCCAAAATATCAGGACTAAATTTAATATTAAGAGATAGTTTTTCAGTAAGTTCTTTATTTATATTGATAAGATTTTTTTCAATAATTTTTTTAGTGGTTTCTTTACTGATTGGTTCAAAGATAATAATATTATTTAGTCGATTTAATATTGCTGGAGATAATTCATCTTTTAATTTGTTTAAGATATTTTCATTTCTAATTTTAAAATTTGATTTATTTTTAGCAAATCCAATACCAGAAGAACGAAATAATTCTCCACCTAAATTGGTGGTCAAAACTATGATAGCATGTTTGAAATAAGTTTTTTTACCAGCACTGTCAGTTAATTCTCCTTCATCAAGAATTTGTAATAATAATTTAATAACATCAGGATGGGCTTTATCAATTTCATCAAATAAAATTATACTATAAGGATATTTTTTTATTTCATCAGTAAATTTATTTCTTTCTTTATGTCCAATATAACCCACAGGAGAACCGAGTAATTTGGAAGTGCTGTGACTTTCGGAAAATTCACTCATATTTAATTTTATCAAGGTTTTTTCATCATGATACATTTCTTTAGCCAAGATTTTAGCCATTTCAGTTTTTCCTACTCCGCTCGGTCCAACAAAAAGAAAAGAAGCTAAAGGTTTATTTTTTTTATTGATTCCTAGTTTAGCTTGAAGAATAGATCGAGTAATAGTTTCAATAGCTTGATCTTGACCAATAATTTCTTTTTGAATTTTTGTAGGTAGAGAACGAATTTCTTCCCATTCATTAGACAAAAGAATTTTTTTCGGAATATTTAATTTATTGGATAAAACATGAGCAATCTCTTTGGAAGTGATAGTTTGTTTATTATTTTTTTGTTTTGTAGCCAGAATTTCTTTTTCTAGTTTAGAAATTTTTCTTTTAATAATTTCAATTTTATTTTTATATTTAATAGCTGATTCAAAATTTTCTTGATCAATAGCTATTTCTTTTTGATTTATTAAATTTTCTTTTTCTTGTAAAAGTTGATATTTTTTTTCTTCTTCTTTACTAAAAGGTTGATTGGCTTTGGCTGAAGCACAAGCTTCATCAATTAAATCAATCGCTTTGTCTGGTAAAAAATTATCATGAACATAACGAATACTTAAATTAACAGCTGATTCTATAGCTTCAGTAGTTATTTTGGTATTATGAAAATCTTCATAGTATTTTTTTATGCCAGTGAGAATTTGAATTGCTTCTGCAGGACTTGGTTCTTCAATAAAAACTTGTTGGAATCTTCTTTCTAAGGCAGGATCACTACTAATATGTTTTTTGTATTCATCAAGTGTAGTAGCACCAATACAGTGCAGACTACCTCTAGCCAAAGCAGGTTTAAGTATATTAGCAGCATCCATTGCTCCTTGAGAAGAACCAGCGCCAATAATATTGTGTAATTCATCAATAAAGAGAATATAATCTGAAGATTTAGTGATCTCATCAATTACTTGTTTGAGTCTTGATTCAAATTCTCCTCGGTAAATTGTACCGGCAATCATCATAGTAAGATCTAGAGAAAGAATTTTTTTATTTTTTAGTATATTTGGAACATCACCTTCAATAATTTTTTTGGCTAAACCTTCTACAATAGCAGTTTTTCCAACTCCTGGCTCACCAACCAAAACTGGATTATTTTTTGTTCGTCTAGAGAGAATATTGATTACTCGTTCAATTTCTTTTTCGCGTCCAATAACTGGATCAATATTTTTTTGATTTTTTTTATCAGTTAAATTTTTGGTAAAAATATTTAAAATATTGAGATTATTTTTTTTGGATTTTGAAGATGCAGTAGAGCTATTTTCTTCAGGAGTAGGAGATTGATTGGGAATGACATTTTCTATTTCATTGAGTATTTCAGATACTTCTTCAATTTCTGGAAAATTTGAAGTACTTTGAAGGACATTTTCTATTTCATCTTCAATTTCTTCTTTATTTAATTTAAATTTATTTATAATATTTTCTATTGTTTTATCATTGGTATTGATAAAAGAAAAAAGAAGATGTTCAGTACCAACATGTTTATGACCACGATTAAAAGCTGTAACCATAGCTTTTTCTATAATTTTTTTGGAATTTTCGTCTAAATTTGGTACTGTAGTAGTATTACTTTCAGTTTTAGGAATTTGTGATAAATTATCTATTAAATTATAAATATATTTTTTTTCAATATTGTATTTTTTAAGAATTTCATTGGCAATAGAACCTTCTTCTTCTAAGAGAATTACAAACAAATGAAGTGGAGAAACTTCAGGATTATTCAAAGAAGTAGCCAAACTCATAGCTTTGGCTACAATATTTTTTAGATGAGTAGAAAAACGGTTAAGAAGTTGTTCAGGATTCATAGATAATTAAACTCACTAAAAGTAAATTTCTTGCTTTTATTGTAATATTATTATATACTTTTTTTATATTTTTAGCAAAGAATTTTATGTTTTCAAAACACATTTTCAAAGCTTATGATATTAGAGGCCTTGTTCAAGGTGAATTATCAGAAGAATTAGCTTATAGACTAGGTCGAGCTTTTATTGTTTTTTTACGAGAAAAAGGTCAAGATTTAAGTAATAAAAAAGTTGTTATTGGTAGAGATATGCGTTTGACTAGTCCAGTTTTTTCTGAAGCAGTAATTAGAGGATTTTTAGCAGAAGGAGTAGATTGTGTAGATATTGGATTGTGTTCTACTCCACTTTTTAATTTTACTTGTGCTCATTTTGCTGATCATCTTGGTGGTATTATGGTTACAGCTTCACATAATCCAGCAGAATATAATGGTTTTAAATTAACTTTGGGAGATGGATTACCAATTGGTTTAGTTACTGGTATGGAAAGAATAAAACAATTAGTTTTAGAAAATAATTTTGATTCTCAAATAAAAAATGCTCAAAAAACAGAATTTGATCCCTATCCAGATTATGAATCAAAGATTTTTTCTTTAGTGGAAATAGAAAAATTAAAAAATAAAAAAATTGTAATAGATTTTGGTAATGGTATGGGTTTGGTTACTTTTGATAAATTATTAAAGAAATTGCCAGTAACAGCAGCCTATCTTTATCCTGAACCAGATGGCAATTTTCCCAATCATGAAGCCAATCCTTTGAAAACAGATACTTTGGTAGATTTACAAAAAAAAGTATTAGAAGAAAAAGCAGATTTTGGTTTTGCTTTAGATGGTGATGCTGATAGAATTGGTTTGGTAGATGAATTAGGTCAAGTTGTTCCAGCTTCATTTGTTGGTGGTTTGATTGGTTTAGAAGTTTTACAAAAGCATTCGGGAGAATTGATGTATTATGATTTACGCTGTTCACGAGCAGTAAAAGAAGTGTGGGAAGAAAATGGAGCTAAGACTGATATTTGTCAAGTTGGTCATGCTAATATCAAGAAAATGATGAAAGACAATCAAGCTAAATTTGCTTCAGAATTATCTTTACATCTTTATTTTCATGATACTTATGATTTAGAATGTCCAGAATTATCTTTTTTATATATATTAAAAATTTTGTCTAAACAAGAAAAAACTTTAAGTCAACTTTGGCAACCATTGAATCGTTATTTTCATTCAGGAGAAATTAATTTTGCAGTAGAGGACAAAGAAATGATAATGAAGAAGATAGCAGAAAAATATGCTGATGCAGAAATAAATAAATTAGATGGTTTATTGTTTACTTATCCTGATTATTGGTTTAGTATTCGTACTAGTAATACTGAACCAGTTTTGCGTCTCAATTTAGAAGCTCGTAGCAAAGAAAAAATGGTAGAAAAAGTGGCAGAAATTAAAGATATTATAAAATAATTATTTTATATAATTTAATTGGTTAAAATTTGTATCTTAATATTAAAATAAAACTACCAGATTTTAATCTGGTAGTTTTTTATTGTTATGAATAATAATTAAATATTTTCAGTTAGTAATTTTTTTGGTTGAGATTCTCTTGTTTTTCTTTGATAAACTTCAATAACTTTGGGAATTAAATTTTTCCATAAATAATTTTCTTCTATAATTTGTTTATTTTCAATACCAAATGATTTTTTTTCTTCATCATTTAAATTGATAAAATATAACATTTTTTCTTCTAAATCTTGAACATCATTTTCTTTGAAAATAAGATTATCATTAGTATTAAGTTCTAAATGTTCAGCAATATCTGTTAATAAAACAGGTTTTCCATGAGACATAGCTTGAATAACAGTGATTGGTAATCCTTCGTTAAGTGAAGGATGAACTAAAGCTAAAGAATTAGCATATAATTGATCAACTGTTTTTCCTGATTGAAAATCTGTAAAAATTATTTGATTATTAGAGCTAGCTAATTCATGTAATTGACGAACATAATCATCAGTAAAAGCAGAACCACCAACAATAGCTAATTTAAGATTTTGAATAGTTTTATTTTCTGGATTATTTTTTTTCAAATTATTGAAAGCTTCAATTAAAATATGAGCACCTTTGTGAGGAATAAGACGAGAAATCATAACTAAGTATTCATCTTTTTTCAAACCAAATTGAGTAATTTTATCAGAATCTGTTTCTTCAATAGGATTGATACCATTAGGAATATAAATTGTTTCTTTATTGTATTTTTCTAAACAATATTTTTGTAAACCTTGAGAAATTACAATTGTTTTGTGAGGAAAAAAACAAGCTGTTTTTTCACCTAAATGTAAAATCAATTTTGCTAAAGGATTCCATTTTTGATGATAACGATCAATACAATGAAAAGTGGTTATCACCAAAGTTCGCGGAGCAAATATTCGTGGTATCCAAGCTAAAAGAGAAGGACCAACTCCATGATAATGAATAACATCAAAATTATTTTTAATAGCATGAAGAGTAGCAAAAAAAGTATGAGAAATGGCATCTAAATGTTTAGTACGAATACTTGGTAAGTGTTTAATTTTTATTCCAGCAAAAGATTTTTTTTCTTCGGGAGTATACCATTTTCTAGCGTAAACTGTAACATCTTGTCCTTTTTCTACCAAACCTAAAGATAAGTCATGAACATGACGCTCTATTCCGCCTTGAATGGCTGGGATTCCTTTTTGTCCTATCATGGCTATACGCATATGTTTGATATTTAATAATTTAAATTAAGTTTAAATATATTTTATTACCTTATTTTATTCTTTAACTATTATAAGATTATTAGGCATTTATTTTGTTTTTTTAATTTTATTTATCTTTTGACTAAAATTAGCCATTTTTTATTTCTTCATTAAATACGAAGATAACACAGTAGTATAGCATACTTTTGAAGTTTTGTCAAGAGTGCTTTCTTTTTCATATGAAATATGACATTAAAAACATAATAAATAAGATTATTTTATTGATTTTGAATTGTTTTATTATTATTGAAAATAAAAAAACTCCGATATAATATCGGAGAGTTTTTAAGAGTATTTTATTTATTGAATAATAATAATTCCTTTTTCTTTACCTATTTGATCATTGGGAAGAGAGATGTCTATATTTGGTATAGTTTGAGTAATTGATTCTTGAAGATAGTTATCTGTACCAGTTAAAGTTATATTTTTTAATATTATTGGTGTAGTGCCAATCATTTCTGAAGTAGGTGTTAAAGATAATTCAAAATATACTCCAACTTGGGCATAGGCAGGTAGATCGGCTAATGTCCAATTTATTTTTTTTCTAACAGAATCATAAGAAATATCTTGACCATGACTAACACTACTTTTACCAGTTAAAAAAATATAATCAGGTAATTCAGCGCTAAGATTGAGATTTTTTATTTGACTAGTAGCATTTTGTATTTTTAACATTGCCCAGTATTTTGTTTCTTTACCAACTCTAGCTGGTAAAGGACCTCTGCCAATTTGATCACCTTCATTAGTATAATATCTAGTTTCTGCTTCTAAACTTAATTGTGTGCCAATAGCAATACTAGGAGATTGAGCTGAAAGTTCATATTTAGCAGAAGTAATATTTTCTAATTCAGATTGAAAACGAGGTGAGAGATTTAAAGTTTGATCTACTCCACCTTGTGGCCAGTAAACAATAGGAATTTGAATATTATATTTGAAAGAATCATTTGGTTTTATTTCACTTAAAGCTGGGAGATTATTTTTATCAATGATAAAAGCTCCATTACTGATTTTACCTAAATTTAATTTATTAATACGAGCAGAATCAATTAGTCCAGAAATAAGAGGTATTTCTATTTGAGCATTAGTAAAAGTAATGTTACCAATATTTTTTATTTCCATTTCTAAAGTAGCTACACCTGTTGGTTTTATTTGTTTCAAATTATTTTGCCAAGTTACAGAGATCTGCGCTTGAGGATAGGTGAGGGCCAATACTTTGCTAATTGTTTTTTGAGGTACAGAAGATTCGTTGACAGTAAGATTAGGAGTAAAATTGAGAGTAATTTCTTTTTGGTAATTTTTAATATCAGTGATAATATCTGCTGTTAGAGAATTTTTTTGTTTTGGAGATAATTCAGAAATTGTCCAAAGATTATTTTTTGTTTCTCCATTATCAGTTTGGATATTAGAAAAATTTATTTCTTTAGTACTAGGTAATAAAAGAGAAATACCATGAAGATTTTTTTCACCAATATTTTCTAAAGAAATAGTGATTGGTGTTTTTCCTTGTGATAAAATTTTATCAGAAATATTTATTTCCGTATTTAAAACAGAATTACGCAAAGTTTTAATAAAAGCAACAGTTTTTTGTTCTTTGACTTTTCTAGAATCTTGACGATAAGAAAGTATAGCAGTGATCAATTCATTGGTGTCGGGTGTGCCATATGCCCAACCGGAAATAATAATAGAACCTTCATCATTTGGTTTTAGATTTGGTAATTCAAAAATGTTTTTTGATTTATTATATTTGGCAGGTTCTATTTTTTCAATGAGGAAATTTTTTGGTAATTTGAGAGTTAAGATAGGAGAAATTAATTTTTTATCACTTTCATTTTTATAAGTTATTTTATAATCAATATAGTCACCACTCATAATTTTATCTTTGGAAGGATTGATATCAAGATAAACTAATTGATCAATGTTGGGATGGTAATTGAACCAAAAAATAGTAACGCCGATCAAGAAGATGACAAAAGCTAACAAACTCATGTCAAAAATAAAAAGTTTTTTAGCGTGAGTAAAATTGAGATGATAATTTTTTTTATAATTCATTTTTGCCCAATGGATAGGAGAAAAAAGAAAAGTTAAAAATTTTTTAAATAGAGTGGGTTTGGTAAAATATTTTTTAATAGATTTCATAGAATTAATTTTTGATTTTGTATATAGATAATTATACCTGTTTTACGCTAACAATACAAACGATAGTATAAGAAGTAGATGTTTGTTTACTAATAAACAAGATGATTAAAAAGTTTTAAAAATTTTTTTATTTTATTATTTTATTAAATATAAGATATATAAATTTACTAATTTTAATTTTAGTTTAAGTTATTAGTTTTTTGAATATTTTTAATGATTTTAAGATTTTGTTTTTTAAAATAAAATAAAAAACTACCAGATTTTTGGTAGTTTATTTTTTTCTTTTTTTGAGACTTTTGGCGCTAGGGGAATAAAGAGTGTTATTGATTTTCCATTTACTTACATATTGACCAATACCTTGCTGATTGGTTTTATTTTTAACAGTAGTTTTCATTTGTGACCATTTGACTAAACTTTCAAAATTTATTTTGTATCTACCGGCTACTACTACATAAGTAATTTCTTGATTTTTTATAGCTCGACGAATTGTTTGAGCATTTACACCAAAAAGTCGGGCAGCTTCGGAAACAGAGACACGAATTATTTCTTTTTGATCTTTTTGAGCAGTAGTTTCACTCATAGATGTATAAATTAGTCTATACAAATTTTAACATTATTAAATATTTTTGTCAAGTTTTTTTAAGATTATTTGTGTATAATTGTATACAATAGTCTATACAAATAAGATTTTTATTTACTTATTTTAGATTATAGACGAATAAGTAAGATATAAAAATGATTATTAAGATTTAATATTTTTTTTAGTTTTTTATTATTTTCTATAAATAAGTGATAAATGAGGAGAAATTAAATTTGTTGAAATAGTTTTTTGTGATTTTATTTGACAGACAAAGTTTGTATTTTATTAATATGAAATAAAAAATTTTGTTTATGCACAGATGTTTGTAAATTTTGAATTTATGTGGTATAATAATTTATATCATACAGTATTTATAGGGTGTACAAAAAGTGTAACACTCTTTTAATTTGTTCGTCTTCTATTATGAAGAGAAAGATAAATGAAAAAATACTATTATATAAGATAAAGACAAAGAAAGATCCAGAAGCATTTGGACAGCTTTATGATTTGTACATTGAAAAAATTTATAGATTTATTTATTTCAAAGTAAATAGTAAAGAAGAAAGTGAAGATCTTACTAGTGCTGTGTTTTTGAAAGTTTGGAGTTATTTGATTGAACATAAAGAAAAAGAAGTTGATAGTTTTAGTGGATTGGTTTATAAGATAGCTAGAAATATAGTAATTGATTTTTATCGTTCAAAAGCAGTTCATAAAGAATATCCAATAGATATTTTGGAAGAAATTGGTGAGGATGATCATAATTTATATAAAATAGAAATGAATCAAGAAGTAGAGAAGATAATGAAGGATATTAAAAAGTTGAAATATGAATATCAAGAAGTAATTACACTTAAATATGTAGATGATCTGGAAGTTTCTAAGATTGCTGAAATATTGGATAGAAGTCAAACAAATATTCGTGTGATTATGCACAGAGCTATAAAAAAATTAAAAAGTTTTCAAGAGAATAATAAGTAGTGTTGGAATTTTCCTTAATTCTCTTTTAAATAAAAAAAGAGGAAATAAAAAGGAGTGAACAAAAAATAAAATATGTCGCGTGAAATAATAGAAAAAATTAAACAAATGAAAAATTATAATGGTCAGATAAATCCTGATCAAGTTTGGATTGCTAAAAATCGCGAACAGATGATGACTCAAATTAAAAATACAGTGCCAGAGATTAAACCAAAATTTAATTTTAAGATGGTTTGGCAAGCGATAGGAATTTTTATTCCTAATAAGATAGTTTATAATGTAGTTCGTCCATTGGTAGTATTTATTTTAGTGGGAACATTAACTACTAGCGGATGGATTGCAAGTGTTTCAGCCACACAAAATTCTTTACCCGGAGAATTAGGATATAGTGTAAAAAGAGCTACAGAAAAAACTCAAGTAGTAGTAGCTAGTATTATAAGTACAGAAGAAGTAGAAGCTCAAATACATATGGATTTAGCAAGTAAACGAGCTAAAGAAATTAAACAAGTGGTGGTAGAAAATAAAAATAATTTTATAAAGAATGCTCAAGTAGCGATGGTTGATCTAGAAAAATCAATACAGACTGCAGAAAAGAAAATTAAAAGTGTAGGGGAGACAAAACCAGAAAAAGTTTTGGAAGTTAGTAAAAATGTGACTGAAAAAGCAAAAGAAATTAAAGAAAATTTAAAAAATGTAGAAGTTCAAAATAATGAGATTGATATAAATAAAGTACAAAAAATTACTAATGAAATAAGTATCGGTACAGTAGAATTGGTAGTAAAAAAGAAAGAAGAAGGTAAAGTAATAATTTCTGAAGAAGAAGTCAAAAAGTTAGTTAGTGATCAAATAGAGAGTATTTCTAGTGATGCAAATATAGTACAACAAAAAGCTGAAATAGTAGTAGATCAAATAGTTGCAGTAGAATCTTTACAAACTACTTCTACTACTGAAGTTGCGACTAGTGGTTTGTCAATGTTAGAAAATACTGTTAGTACTAAATCATTAGTAGAAGGAACAAGTAAAACTGTAGCTGATAATATTCAACAAACAGAAAAAAGTTTAACAGAAGCTAAAACATTGGTAGAGAATAATCATTTATTAGAAGCTATTCAAAAAGTAAAAGAAGTAACACAAGTAAATCAAGAAATAGCTCAAGCAGTAAAAGAAACACAAAAAGCTGTGATAGAAGTTCAAAGTCAAATCAATCAACAAAATTTAATAGTTAATACAACTACAAATATTGGATCTACAATTCCGGTTAGCACAACTACAAATATTGGATCCACTACTTTGGTTAGCACGACAATAAAAATAGAAGAAAAAAATTAAAAATAAATAATCGTTCTTTAAAATAATTAATTCAGCTCTGTTCTCTATATTTAAAATTATGGAGAATAAGATACTGTGTGGCTAGAATGTCTTTTGATTAAGAGATTTTTTTCTAAAATTCTTTTTAATTTTTTAAAAAAGAAAAAATGAAAATTTCTTTTAATTTTTTTTGAAAACAGTAAAAGAAGAAAAGAAAGGAGAAGAGGATAAAAGAGGCATTTTATGCCATACAGTATTTGTCTCGGCAGGGTCGGGACAAGGGCATATCCCGTTTTTCGGGAGAACCACCAAGATATAAAGGTTGAGGCTCGGAAGAGTCATCTGGTGTTAATTCGTTCTGATTTTTCAGAACATTGTCTATTCCTTGGACTTATTAAATCTTTAGATTCAAAAAGCGCCAAAGAATAGATTTGAAATTAATTTTACTATGGTAAAAGTTGCAAAAAAACTTTTCACTATGTCTGTTGTCGCAATGACAATTTTGTGGAGTGTTGGCGTTGCTGCTTTCATTCCTACAGCTGTCAATGCAGTAGATTGTCCAGAGTTAGAAGCTGGTGACTTGTTTAAAGTTCCTGGTAACTCTGCTGTTTACTTATTAAATGCAGACATGGAAAGAATGTACTTCCCAAATGCGGAAGTTTACAAAACATGGTATGCTGATTATTCAGGTGTTGTAGAAATTCCTACTACTTGTGTTGATGCATATCCTGCTCCAAGCGTAGCTCCTTATGGCGTTAACTATCGTCCAGGTTCTCGTTTGGTAAAAGTACAAATCTCAAACAGTGTTTATGCTGTTACTCCAAATAATACAAAAGTAAAGATTGGTAGCGAAGAAGTTGCCAAAGCTCTTTATGGTGATAAATGGGCTTCAATAGTTCGTGATATTGCTGATGTATATTGGCCAAACTTAGTAAACACTGGTTCTGAAATTACTACTGCTGCTCTTCATGATGGTATGTTAGTAAAGAGTGGTGACACTGTTTATAATGTTGAGGATGGTAAACTTTATGAAGTAGATGGCGACCTTGGTGTTGCTAAAGGTGATGTTCGTACAGTATCTGAAAGTCTTGTTTCTGATTTAGAAATGGCTTCAGAAACTGTAACTGCTGCTTCTTTAGTTGAAAATCCAGCACAAACAACAGCTGGTCATGGTACTGGTGATTCAACTGCTCCAGAAACAGGAGTATTCTCTGTTTCTTTGTCAGCTAATACACCAAGTTCAACCAGTGTTCCAGCAAATGGTTCTCGTATTCCATTTACAACTGTTAACTTGAAAGCAGGATCTAAAGCTGCTGTTGTTAATACTCTTACAATCAAGAGATCTGGTTTGAGTGATCGTACAGATATTGATAAAGTATGGGCTGAAAGAAATGGTGTTCGTTTTTCTTCACAACAGAGTGTAAACTCTAATGATGAAGCGATCATTACTTTCTCACCTGTATTAAATATCCCAGCTGGTCAAACTATTACTTTGGACATTGTTGCTTCTTTGACTGGTGGTGGTTCAGGTAATATGGCTTTAGGTGTTGTTGATGGTAATTCTGTTGTTGTTGGTAATTTAATGTCTTTAGTTAGTTATACTGTTGCTTCAGTTGATTTAGCTAACTATGCTGCAGCAGTTTCTCCAAAAGTTGGTGATACAGCTACACAATTGACTGCTTTTGATTTCCAACCAGATAAAGATGTTTACTTCAGATCTATTGTTTTGAAGAATACAGCTAATGAAGACATGTCCAAAGTATTGGATAATGTTTACTTGGAAAAAAGTGGTAATGTAGTATCAGATTCTGTTTCTATTGATGGTCGTTATTTGACTATTAATTTGAAAGATGGTGGCTTATTAGTAGAAAAAAATGATAATGTTACTTTCAGAGTAAAAGGTGATGTAATTGCTAAAGAAGGCACAACAAATCCAGGTTTGACTTTTGTAATTGCTAAAAAAGAAGATGTTTCAGCAACTGAAAAAGCAACTGGTTTTGGAGTAAGTTTTTCTGATTCTTTTGCATTCGCTTTGAACAGTGTTAATATCACTGCTGGCTCAGTAAGTATTACTAAGAAAGCTACTTCTCCTTCTGATACTGAAGTTATCAAAGGCGCTAAATCAGTATTAGCTCTTGTAGCTAATGTAAAAGCTGATGAAGCTATCTCTGCAGAAGGTTTAGTACTTGAAGCTACAGGTTCTGGTATTGCTTCTTCTTCATTTGAAAATGTTAAAGTAACTTTGAATGGTTACTCATTAGGTACTGTTACCCCTGCTGCAACTATGAACTTTGATTCTTCTTTCACTTTGAAGAAAGGTGATAATGAATTGAAAGTTTTTGTAGATGTAGCTACTGATGCTGCTTCAGGAAAGAGTATTAAATTCAATATTGATCAAACTACAGTATTGAATGGCATGTCTCCAGAATATGTACAAAGTGGTAATACAGTAACTGATATCAATGGTAGTCCAGCTGGTGCTACTTTGACAGTTCAAGGTGCTACTTTGACTTTGGCTAAGAATGATGGTTATACAGATAGTAGAGAAATTGTTCGTGGTTCTACACAAAACATGTTAGCAAGATTCAATGTAAAAGCAATGTATGATAATGTAAAGATTACTTCTATTGAATTAACTCCATTAACTCCAGCTAACGCTATTAATACTGGCGCTGTATCTAATGTTGGTGTGTTTGTTGATGGTACACAATTAGGTTCTTTTAGAGCTTATTCAAGTGCTACTTTTTCAAGTTTGAATTACACTCTTAATAAAGATACTACAAAACCTTTTGAAGTTAGAGCTGATTTTGATTCTACCAGTACTGGTACTGTTAAATTCAATCTCAAATTCAACTTTGAAGATAGTCGTGGTAAGAGTGGTGACGAAACAGCTGTATCTTCTTTAACAACTGTTATAGAAAATGGTACCGTTGTTGTTGGTGCTGATGCAAGTACTCCAGAATCTGGTATTATCTTAGCTAAAGCTGATGTTGAAAACACAGTAGCTGCATTCAAGTTGTCTGCTGTTAAAGATTCTGCTAATTTTACTGAATTAGTATTTAAGAATGGTAATCCAGTTACATCAACTGCTGATGATAGAATCAATACTTACAAATTGTACAAAGGTACAACTTTGTTAGGTGAAGCTAACCCAATCAATGGTGTTACAACTTTCAAGTTGTCTGATAAATTGATTGTTAAGGCTAACTCAAGTGAGGTTATTACTTTGAAAGCTGTTTTGAATCCTATTGATGATAGAAATAATACAGCTAAGACTGTAAAAGCTTACTTGACTGATTATAAGTATAAAGGTTCTTCAGGCGCTGAAGTTCCTGTAAGTGATCAAACTACTTTCTTTGGTAATACCATGGAAATTCGTAAGACTATGCCATTGTTTGCTGCTGTCACTCCAGAGGAATTATTGAAGTTAGGTGCTGATGAATTATTGAAGTTCACTGTTACAGCTGATTCTAACGAAGATGTTGTATTAACTAAGATTAAATTCGCTGTTACTGGTACTGGTGCTGCTTCTACAACTGATTACAAGTTGTATGATGGTTCTACTCAAGTTGGTTCCACTATTACTACTCCAGATTTCTCTGGTATTAATGTAACAGTAGGTAAAGGATTAATTAAGACTTTCACTTTGAAAGCTGATACTTCAAATGTAGCTAAAGATCTTAAAGTTTTTGTAACTTTAGACAAAGCTACTCCTGGTGATATCACTTGGGAAGAAGTATTTGTAGATGGTGGAAATGTGAGTACAAATGGTGCTTACTTGAAAGTTTTGCCAATCTCTTATGAGAAAAAATACTAAGTTGATCTATTCAGTTTAGTAATTATTTTCTAGATTTAATCTAGAAATAACAACCCCCCGCCTTAGGCGGGGGGTTTGGTTTTTGTTAGTAAATTTATTTGATTTTCAATAGTTAAAGTTTGTTTTGTTATTAAATATTAGTAGTTTTAATATATTTGAAAAAAACTATTTTTTTGCTATAATATAATAAGAAAATTATGAAGCAAATTATTCTTAAAAAGGAGAATAAAACTAATAAAAAATATAATTGTTGGTTAATTTTTGGTTTAATAATTTTAGCTGGATTATTAATTTTTTCTTTTCAGTTATCATTTTTGGTTTTTATTTTTTTGGTGTTTTTGGGTATTTTTATTAAAGAGTTTGAAGGTGATTTGTATTTTTTGTTTTTTGTAGATAATAAAAAAGTTAGGAATAATCAATATTTAAGATAAATCAATTCAATTTGACAAGTTTTTTTTATTATGACATAATTATTATTACTATTTTATTAAAATAATAAATAATAAATAATATGGAGGAAGAAAATAAAAAAATTGATGATATTTTAGAAATATTGAATTTTCTAAAAGATAATTCAGTAACTAAAGATGAATTCCAAGAACATGTTAATGAATTTAAAGAACATGTTAATGAATTTAAAGAACATGTTGGTGAATTTGATAATTTTAGAGAACAACAAAAAGAAGAATTTAGAAAAGTTAGAAGTGAAATTATTGATCATGTAGATGGTTTTGTAGGATTACACAAACATTTAGAAGTAGAATTAGCAGCAGTTAATAACAAAACTAATCGTTTAGAAAATCATATTAATATGATTGCTAAACATTTACAATTAGAATTACCTTAAAGTTTATTTAATAATAACCCCGCCTAAGGCGGGGTTTTGTTTTTAGTAAATATTTTTTATTAATAAGTAAATATTAAATAAAGTTATGGGAATAAATAAGTTTATCTTGTCAAAATAATCTTTTTTTATTATAATGCGTGTATAATTTTATTTTAAAAATATTTAGATT
>JAAZJX010000019.1 GCA_012800155.1 Candidatus Magasanikiibacteriota bacterium | reverse complement strand
TTCTATAACAATCCAACTTGAATTCCAACTTGGTTTATTATCATCACCACAAGACACAATATCTGCTGATACCCATTTATCAGGCTGATCATCCTTATTAGTATCCAAACCAAATTCTATTATTCCAGTTTCATCATTTTCTTTATAAGAACCAAAATTATAACCCAAAATACTAATCCAATTTCCACTTCCTCCATCCATTGGATCAACTTCTTGAATATAAGGAAATGGTTGACATTTTTTAGTACGATAATCACTAGTTGCTGGAGGAATTGGCACAGGCTCTGAATCTACACATCTATAAGTAAAAGGACAGTCAGAATCTTGAATACAAAAATCAATACTTCCACAACTTCCACCCACATCAATATCTATTTCATCTCCATCTTTTACTCCATTACGACAATGATCAGCAATAATAGTAAAAGTACTAGTTACAGTTGTATGATTATTATCAATATCAAAAACATCCAAAGTAAGTAAGAAAGATTCCAAAGGTTTAGCATTTTTTGGTATATTCAATCTCTTATATTCAAACTTATAAGGATTCTCATCAGTGGTATCAGAACCACGAGCAATTGACGAACCAGCAAAAAAATTATAACCAGTAGAATTACTATCAACTTTTTTCAAATTCATTTGAACATAACCTGCTCCGCCATCAGATAATGTATTTATTTTATCTCTTATTTCTGTAAAAAATTCATAAACTTCACCTGCTAATAAATAACTTCCATCTAATTTACTACCATCTACTAATCTCATCTCCTCTACTAGTGGTTTGGTTTCATCCTTTATAAAATTGTTTTCACTATTAATAGTAAAGCTACCAATATTAGGATAATCACCACAATCAATTTCAGTTTCCAAATAATTACCTCTATTATCCGAAACATTTCTACTTACTTCAACTTCATATCTTCCAGAAGGTAAGCATTTTGTTTCATCAGCGCAAGTACTAGTACCATTATATTGAGCTTCTACTAAAGAATTTTCATATCCAGCTTCAATACCTTTTACTTCAAATACAAAATCATCTGATATATTAGAACCATCTTGTTTAATAGTAATATCACCATCTTCATAATTTATCTTTCGACTAAAAATTACTCTGATTGCTACATTATTCATCCCCGTATTATTCGTAACTGGAGTAATACTAGTAACTACAAAATGTTTTAATTCACAAATATCTGGTAACCCACCTGGATAACAAATATCTGGATTTAATAAAGCAAATTCTGTATTACTACATCTAGAATCAATAGTATCTTTATCAACTAAACCTGTCGCTTCTGATAATTTATTCAATAAAAATTGAACAATAATAAATGACATGAGAATAATTACCAAACCAATCACACCATTAATCAATATTTTTTTACCTTTGGCTATTTTATCTTCTTCTCCTCCTGAAGTTAGATAAACAAAACCACCATAAATAACAACAATCACGGCAATTAGACCAAGTAAGCCTAAAACAGCTCTAATAATTTTAGCAACAGTTACTCTAATATCATCACCACCTAAACTAATATTTTCTTCTATAGCTTCAATTCCAAAAGTATCCACAGTATTTGACTGAGCCAAAACAGGAGTAAAATAAAAAATACCAATAAACAAAATAAAACCTAAAATAAATAATTTAGATATTTTTTTAAATTTTATTTTATTATTCATACAATTCTATAAATTTATTGTATAAATTATTCAATCTAAACCTAATCTTGAGTATAAGGAGAAATACGATCAGTTTTTAATTTTTCTAAACATGCTTCAGTAGAACTAACAATATTATCTGCTTCTGAATTTCTGTTTATAATATACATACAACCAGTATCTTTATCTGATTCTAAATTTACCCCAACACAATTTTCACTTTTTATATAATTACCTTGATTATCATATTCAACTTTACATTCTAAAGAATATCCTAACTCTACTTCACCTTCCATTCTAGTCGCTGGTCCTCTACCCGGATAAAGACAATTCTGAGTATCACTCATAATAGTACTTGGTAAAATTGGAAAATAATATAAATCAGCATCATTTGGTCCAAAAGCGCGATGCTTAATAGTTTGCATAGTACTAGTTACTGAATTGTAATTTAAATCTGTCATGCGACTATAAAACCAAATTTCAGCATCCACCAAAGCTTTACCATCTCTTTTTAAAACTCCTGGTTCTGGATACTCTTCCAAAGAAAAATTATTCAAAGTGTAATACCACATTGGTTTTGAATAATAAAAATTTAAATCCGCTTGCTCAGCTACAGAATAACGATCTATATCTGGAGTCAAACGCACAATATATGGCGCTTCCCGATCAATTTTATTATAAACATCAAATCCCCACCAATAGTTATCCTGAGATTTTTCTGTATTATCAATTACTAAGAAATTACCCGGCGCAGGCTTGCCATCAGCTTTTTTATCATTATCACCATCAAGAGCATTAAAAGCAACATCCATCACTCCAGTAAAAGGCTGAGCTTCAAATGGTATTTCTTTATTATTAGTTAAATCAGCTGTTCTAATCAAAGCCTCAAAAGGTCTAGAACAATCACTATCATCTTCTGGACAATCTAATGGCAAACAATACATTGTATCTCCACAACTATTAAGACCACAAGGTGTTTCTGGTGTAAATTCTACTGAAGTATAACCATTAGAAACTTTCCAATCACCACTTACTGTAGTTGTTACTCCTGAAAGAAAAGTATTTAATAAAATATTAGTAAAACTAGTATGATCTAAACCATTAGTTTTTCCTGAAATCATAATCGGATTCATTGGTTCACTAAATTGAACTCTGATAATTTTATTTTTTGGTATTTTTTCATCATTTTGAGGAGAGACAGAAACTACATAAGGTGGATCAATATCTAACTCAGTATTAGTTTCAAAATTCCAAGAATAATATTTAGTAAATTGATTAGAAAAAATACCTTGTTGATCTTCTTTGTCTAATTTTTTATTTAAAATATCATTAGTCAAAGTTACTTTATGTTTAACATTTTGTTCAGGACTACCCAATAATTCTCTTGGTACAAATACAAAACTAAAATTATCAGCTTTTATTTGACCGTCTACTAATTTTACATTTTCATAAGAAGATAAAGCAAAAGCTTCTAAACTTTCTTTACTCAATTCAGAAGTAATACTCACAGAATCTGTTAAAAGAGTATCACATTCCCATTTACCATTTACTTTTTCTTTTCTATTTATAGTATTATCACCATCCAAATCTACACAATCTCCATAATAAGGATAATTCTTTAATTCCTCAGCTGTACAATCTTTCTTAGCTTTTAGAGTATTAAGATCCCAACAAGTTTGATTATCATTTTTAATAATACTACTTGGATCAACTGGTACAGTATCAGCAAAAGTAACTATAATACTAGTATTACGATAAACTCCAGTTTGATCACGAGTTGGATAATGATCTTTGACAATCCTACCCAAAGCTCCACTACCAGCAAAACTATCTAACTGAACTCTTACTCTTCCTCTATCACTTCTCAAACCAGTTGCATCAGCCAAAGCATTCAATATAAATTGAACAATTATTAATGCTGACAAAATTATTGTTAAACCAATTACAGCATTTAACAAAATTTTCTTCCCTTTAACAACTTTTTCTTCATTGCCTGCCGAAGTCATTATTACATAACCAGCATAAATAATAATAATCACAGCAATAATTCCTAATAAACCTAAAACCGCTCTAATAATTTTAGCCACAATCACTCTTATATCTTGACCAGATAAAACAAGATCACTCTCATCAATTGCTTTAACTCCTAAAACATCGGCTTGATTTTCTACTACAGTTTGAGCTTGAACAATATTAGAAAAAAACAAAACACAAAAAAAGACCACAAACAAACCGATTAAAATTCGGGTGGTTCTTTTTTTAGTTATTTTTTTGACCCAAGGCAGCATGGGAACCTTGAGTTAAGAATTAAACAGGCGTAAGTGATTACGCATTTAAAATTTGATTAACAATATTTCTAACTTTAGCGCCATCTGTTTTACCTTTTACTGCTGGCATAATTAGTGCCATAGCTTTTCCTGAATCTTTGGCATCAGTAATATTGTTTTCCAATAAAATATTTTTAATCAATTGTTCTAAATCAACATCACTCATTTGTTCTGGAAGATAAACTGTCAAAACTGCAATTTCTTTTTTTGTTTGTTCTATCAAATCTGTTCTATTGCCTTTTTCAAAATCAACTAAAGCATCTTTTAATTGTTTTACTTGGCGTGCTACAAGTTCTTGGATCTGTTCGTTATTTAATGGTTGTCCTTTTTCAATTTCTTCATTTTTAATTGTTGCCCAAAGAACACGAAGAATAGAAAGCTTCTCAGCCTCTTTTTCTTTCATGGCTTTTTTCTGCGCCTCCAAAATTTGTTCACGCAAGATCATCATAGATTAAAATTTATTAAATTTGGTTTCTTCTTCTGCAGGTAAACGCCCAACTTTGCGCAAATATTCTATTTTGGAATATTTTTGTAGACGACTGACAGTACTTCTTTTCTGCATATTTTTACTTTTACTAGGTTCAAAATATTGAATTTTTCTAGCTTGTAATATTTTACCAGATTGTTGCCATCGTCTTTTGACACGACGAATAAAAGCTTCAAATGATTCACCTTTTTTGCGTTTTATTTCTGACACAATTTGTCACCTCCTCACGGTAACTTAATAATTAAAATTTACACTCTTAAATTATACTATATTGAGTAATAAACTACAAAACTATAATACACAAAAATTATATAAAAGTCAAACTTTACTTAATTTTTTTTCTAAAGCAGATTTTAACTTCTTTTGATCAATAATTTCTTGATTACCCGACTCCATATCACGCAAAATAACAGTACCATCTTGAACTTCTTTTTGTCCAATAATTATACTATAAGCTGTTCCTAATTTATCAGCCAATTCCATTTGACTTTTTAAAGAAGTTTTACCTAAATTATGTTCTACAAAAATACCTGCTCTTCTTAATTCTTCAATAATTTTTAAAGATCTCATTCTGGCTTGTTCACCAAGTTGAGCTAAAAAAAACTTTGATCTATTTTCTGAAAAACTTAATTTGCCTTCTTCTTTTTGTCGACGTAAAACTGAAATTATTCTTTCTATTCCAAAAGCAAAACCTGCTGCTGGAGTATCTTGTCCACCAAGTTCTTTAACCAGTAAATCATATCTACCTCCTCCTCCCAAAGCATTCTGAGATTCTTGATTAACTTCATCTTCATAAAATTCAAAAACTGTATCCGTATAATAATCTAAACCTCTAACTAAAGTTGGCTGTAAAACATACGGAATATCTACTTCATCTAAATATTCTAAAACTTTCATAAAATAATTTTTTGATGATTCACTCAACCAATCTATAATTTGTGGCGCTTCTTCTAAAACTTGTTTACAATCTGTATTTTTACAATCCAAAACACGCAAAGGATTTTTAGTAATTCTCTTCTTGCAATCTTCACAAAGATAAGCTCTTTTAGTTCTTAAATATCCTACTAATTCTATTAAATAATTTTGTCTATCTTCTACAGTACCTAAACTATTTATATAAACAGTAGCTTTAATACCCAAATCTTTTAAAAAATTATAACCTGTTGAAATTAATTCTGCTTCTATTGCTGAATCTCTTACTCCAAATGTTTCACATCCATATTGATAAAACTGACGAAAACGACCAGCCTGAGGACGATCATGTCTAAACATTGGTCCTAAATACCAAAATTTTACTGGCTGAGATAAAGATTGCATTCCATGATTAATAAAAGCTCTTACATAAGAAGCTGTTGCTTCTGGACGCAAACAAACTTTACTTCCATCACGATCTTCAAACAAATACATTTCTTTATCAACCACATCAGTACCTCTACCAATTGAACGAATAAAAAGTGAAGCTTCTTCTAAAATTGGAGTGGCAGAAAAAACAAAACCATAAGCTTGACTTATTTGATCAGCCAAAGATTGAATCTTTCGCCAATAAAAACTATCCTTAGGAAGAATATCTTTGAAACCTCTTAATAATTCTGGAGTCTTGTTTCCAACTCTAACATTAGTAGATGTTGCTGTTTTTTTAACTTTTTTTACTGGAACAACTTTATCCTTTTTCTTAGTATTTTTAATTTTATCTTTCTTAACATTCTTAACTTTAGCTTTTTTAATTACTTTTTTATCTTTTACCACTTTTGGTTTTTTCTTAACAATTTTTTTAGTAGCCATAAAAATTATTTATTATAATTAGGTTTTTTAAAAAAACTTACTCGACTAAAAGGCCATCCTCGAAACCAAGCCTTACCAACAATATCTGAAGTTAAAATTGGACCAAATCGTCGTGAATCATAACTAGCATCACGATTATCCCCCATTACAAAATATTCATTTTCACCCAAAGTTTGATTGATAGAACCTTCTGTTTTTTCTGCTAAATAATTCTCTTCTACCACAAATCCTTGTGGATTAGCTTCATTATATATTATTACTTTATTATTTTCTACTCTAATTCTCTCTCCTGGTAAACCCAAAATTCTTTTTAAATAAAAATCTTTACCAACTGGAGATTTGAAAACAATTACTTCTCCTCTTTCTGGACTACGAAAACGATAACTAATTTCATCTATTATTAAATAATCTTTTTCATGAAAATTTGGTTCCATAGATTGACCTTTTACATAAAAAGGTTTAAATAAAAAATATCTAACTAAACCAATAGTTATCCCCGCTAATAAAGCAATCTTTATTAGTTCAAGAAAAAAAACACTAGCTTTATATAAAAAACTTTTTTCTTTTTCACTTACAGTTTGTATATCATTTTGATCTATATAATCAGTAGTAAATTTATTTTTATTTTCTTCATTCATAAAAATTTATTTTTATTATTATATACTAAAAAAAGACAAAAGGCAAATCAAAAACTGCTTTAGAACAGCAGCTTTTTTTGTGGGCGACTCAGGAATTGAACCTGAGACCTCAACATTATCAGTGTTGCGCTCTAACCAACTGAGCTAGTCGCCCTCTTTATTTTAGTAAAAGCATTATATACTAAATAATTATTTTTTTCAATACCTTTTATTCGTGGACCCAAGAAGAGTTGAACTTCTGACCTCCACAATGTCAATGTGGCGCTCTAACCAACTGAGCTATGAGTCCGTTATATTATTTTTATTTTTA
>JAAZJX010000018.1 GCA_012800155.1 Candidatus Magasanikiibacteriota bacterium | reverse complement strand
TGGCGGAGAGAGCGAGATTCGAACTCGCGGTACCCTTTCGGGCACGACAGTTTTCAAGACTGTTGCCTTCAACCACTCGGCCACCTCTCCATTAAAGTATTAAAATATAATGAATATTATATAAAATTATAGTGTAGATTATTTTATTTTGGCGGAGAGATAGGGATTCGAACCCTAGATCCGCTTGCGCGGACGACAGTTTAGTAAACTGTTGCCTTCAACCACTCGGCCACCTCTCCATTATGCTTTTTAGAACTTTAATAAAGTAAAAGCGGAGAGAGCGAGATTCGAACTCGCGAGGGATTTTACTCCCTGCCACGTTAGCAGTGTGGTGCCTTCAGCCAGCTCGGCCATCTCTCCTTTACTCTTTTTAGAGTACATAAAGACGGAAGTATTTTACAAAATAATAGCTGAATAGTCAAGACTAGTTTAATTTTATTTTATTATTTGGTATAATTTTGATATAATATAAAAGTATGAAAAAAATTAATAAAAATGATCCAATTTTTGAAATGATTATTAAAGCTGAAAAAAATAATCCTATTGGTATTAAGCCAACTGATTTTAGTTTATTAGAAGATTGGCAAGCTGATGATCGTGTAAGTCAATTAGCTGTAGAAGGTCAATTAGCTGTGGATGTGGCTCAAACAGAGACTGAAGTAGTAATTGTTTCTACTATTGCTGGAGCAATACCAGAAAAATTAGAAGTTTATCTTCGTAATGATTTATTAACTATTCGTGGTGTGAGACAATCACCTATGAGTAAATTAATGATTGAAGATTATTTTCATCAAGAATGTTATTGGGGAAAATTTTCTCGTTCAATTGTTTTACCAGTTGATGTTAAGACAGAAATGGCCAAAGCAGAATATAATAATGGTGTACTTTTGATTACAATTCCCAAACAAAAAATGGAAACCAAAGTCCCTATTTTTATTGTAGAAGAATAATTTGTGGAAGAAAAATTAAATAAAATAACTAAAAAAATTAAATTTCCTTTTTCATGGCGTCAAATAGGAATTTTTTTGTTTATTCTTTTTATTTTAGGAGTTGTTTTATTTAGCACTGTATTAGTTTATGGTAAATTTTATGAAACAAAAGTTTTACCTGGCATAAAAGTTGGAAATGTTCCCATAGGTGGTATGGAGAGAGAAGAATTAACAGCTTTTTTAGAAAAGATGAATGATAAATTGATTGAAACTGGACTTACTTTTAGTTACCAAGTGGATAATGTTAAAAAAGATTTAATTATTTATCCAGTATTAGTAAGTGAAGGCGGTTCAATTGATTTAATTAGACAAGATATTGAAAAAGAAACAGACTTTTTACTTGCTTATGGTAAGGAAGGAAATATAATATCTAATTCTTTTCGTGCTTTACAAATTAGATTTAGAAAAATAGATCTACCTTTAAGTCATTTTTATATAGATAGGGATAATTTATTAAGTATTTTACAAGATAATTTAATAAATTTTGAACAAAAACCAGCTAATGCTAATGTGATAATTGAATCTATTGCTCCGTTGGATTACCAAGTGACTAGTTCTACAATTGGGTTTATATTTGATTATAATTCTTCTTTAGACAAAGCTCTTGAACAATGGAAAAGACTTGAGACAGTTAAAGTTGATTTATTATTAAAAAAATATGAACCAGAAGTTTTGGAGGATGATGTTTTAACAATTATTGATCGTTTAGAAAGTATTTTTAGTAAGGGTGACTTAAAATTAACTTTTAAAGATCCACAGATTAATTTTTCTAGAGAATGGATTTTGGATTTACAAAAATTAAAGTTTTGGCTTGAAGTTCAACCTCAAGAAAAAGGATTTGCTTTTGGTTTGAATAAAGAAAAAGTTTTAAAATTCTTACAAGAAGAAGTGGCAAATAAAATAAATGTTCAAGCACAAAATGCTAAATTTGAAACTGATTCAAATGGTCGTGTAATAGAATTTCAAGGTTCTAGAACTGGAGTAGAAGTAGATCTTGAAAAAACTTATGAAAAAATAAATCAGGCTTTTATTACTAGAACTTTTCAGGATAATGAAATTATCAAAGAAGTTTCAATTGAAGTGCAAATAACTGAACCAAAAATAAATACTGGTGAGGCGAATAATTTAGGTATTTCAGAGATTTTGGGTGTTGGTATTTCTGATTATTCTCATAGCTCTATCAGTCGTATAAAAAATATTAGAAATGCTGTTAATAAATTAAATGGTTTGCTTATAAAACCAGGAGAAATATTTTCAACAGTTGAATATACCAAACCTTTTACTTTTGAAGGTGGTTATGTTCCAGAATTAGTTATCAAAGGAGATGAAATGAAAGCTGAAATTGGTGGAGGTCTTTGTCAAATTGGAACTACTCTTTTTCGTATGGCAATGAATTCAGGAATGGAAATTGTAGAACGCCGAAATCATTCTTTAATTATTTCTCATTATAATGATCCAGTTAATCATTTGCCGGGCACAGATGCAACAGTTTATGATCCAGCTCCAGATTTTAAATTTAAAAATGATACAAATAATTATATTTTGATTCAAACATACATGGATGTAGCTACAGAACAATTATTTTTTACTTTGTGGGGTACGAGTGATGGTAGACAAGGTTCATATACTCATCCAGTGGTTGATAAATGGATTCCTTATGGGCCAGCAAAAAATATTGAGACTACTAAATTAGCTCCTGGAGAAAAAACTTGTCAAAATGCTTTTAGAGGAGCCAATGCTCATTTTACTTATACTAGAAAATTTGCTGATGGTACAGTAGAAAATAAGATTTTTGAAAGTCATTATCGTTCTTTGCCAATGATTTGTTTGGTTGGTAAAGAAGAAATTGTTATTGAAGAAGAAAATTTAGATGTTTCAATTGAGGAGAATAATTTACCTTTGGTTGAAGATATAAGCATTGATGAAATTGAAGAAAATAGCTAAAATTAGCCAAAATTATTTTTATCCACAACTATACTCTTGACAACAAGGGTATTTTTTGTTATGATAAGCGGTCTGGTTGTTAATAATAATTGGAAAAAGAGAATCATTAATTATTCTCAAAAGTTATTGATTCTCTGTGTCCAAATACAAGCATGGGGGCGTGAAATAGGCTAGAGCAGGTTCCGACTCGCTTATGACCTACAACACGCCTTCTGGATACGGTATTTGAAGATTTATTCTTCATAAAATAAAAAATAAACACACCTCGTATTTTTAGTACGGGGTGTTTTGTTTTTATTATTGTTTTAGTATAGATTTTATATTATTCAATGACTTTATCAATCAATCCATATTGAACTGCTTCTTCTGCTGTCATAAAATGATCACGATCAGAATCTTTTTCTATGGTTTTCATGTCTTTGCCAGTATGTTTTTGTAATATTTGATTTAACTTATCTTTGATTTGTAATATTCTTTCAGCATGAATTTTTATGTCACTAGCTTGTCCTTGCATTCCTCCCATTACTTGATGAATCATGACTTCACTATTAGGAAGACAAAATCTTTTACCTTTGGTACCAGAAGCTAAAAGTACGGAAGCCATACTAGCTGCCATACCTACACAAATTGTAGCAACATCAGGTTTGATATATTGAATAGTATCATAAATTGCTAGACCAGCTGTGACTGAACCACCAGGAGAATTTATATATATTTTAATATCTTTATCTGGATCTTGATTTTCTAAAAATAAAAGTTGAGCAATTATAACATTAGCAATATGATCATTAATTTCTGTACCTAGAAAAATTATTCTATCTTTGAGTAAACGAGAATAAATATCATAAGCTCGTTCACCATAATTAGTTTTTTCAATGACTGTTGGAATGAGGAATTGTGAAGTTAATTCTTTATTTGACATATATTATATTAATTTTAGCTCTTTGAAATTATACAGGAGAGATAACCAAGTATATTTTAACTTATTTTATCTTATTTTGCAATGTTTCCCAAATTTTTTTTATTACTTCTTGAATATCACCTTCCATAGTAAAACCAGCTGCTTTTTTATGTCCGCCACCACCAAAGAGTTGAGCTAAAGCGGAAACATCTACATCATCTCTAGTCGTGCGAAAACTACCTTTTACTTTTCCTTCAGTTAATTCTTTTAAGACCAAACAAGCTTTACCTTCTTCAAGATTATTGAGAAAATTAGCAATACCTTCTACTTCATTGTCAGTAAGATTTTTTTCTTGTAAATCTTTTTGAGTAACATAAGTATAGACTATATCAGTTGCTTCATGTTTGTCTAAACGATAAAAAATTTCTCCCCATAATTTTAAAATATTAATACTTTTATTTTTAATAAAAATATTTTTTATTAAATTAAAATTAGCCCCATTTTCAATTAAATGACTGGCAATTGAAAGAGATTGACTATTGGTGCCAGGATTAGTGAAATTTTCAGTATCTGTTATTAGTCCAATTAACAAACAAAAAGATATTTGTTTAGTTATGGGTAGATTATTTTTTTTGAAAAAATTATAAAGAATTTCTGTGGTAGAAGATGCTTGACTAACTACTAAATTGATATGACCAAATTTTTTATTAGTATTATGATGATCAATATTTATAATCATTGGAGAATGAGTTATTTTTTTAACAAACTCTTCTATTCCAGCATATTTAAGATCGCCACAATCCATAATAATAATTAAATCTATACTTTCGTCTGACCAGACTTGAATATCATTTTGTAAATCAATTATATGAGGATATTTTTTCAATTTTTCTGGAGTATTATGAACACAATAAGTTTGGTGTGGTTTATTTATTTTTTGTAAAAAATGTGACATAGCTGAAACTGAACCCACAGCGTCTCCGTCTGGATTTTGATGAGTAACCAGCAAAATATGCTGAGCAGTAATAATTTGATTGTATATTTGTTTAAGGATTTGATTCATAATTTTAGTGAACAATATATATTAGTTTATAATAATACATTTGTCAAGAGAGGATTATATATTGGTCTTTTATTTTTTATGAAAACTGGTATAATTATCTAAAATTCTTGGTAAAGTTATTTTTAATTTTATCATTTAGTTTATTATGTATTTGAAAAGTTTAGAAATTTATGGTTTCAAATCATTTGCTGAAAAAGTCAAGTTAGATTTTTTGGCACCAAAAAATGGTAAAAATAGTATTACAACTGTGGTAGGTCCTAATGGTTCTGGTAAAAGTAATGTAGTAGATGCAATTCGTTGGGTAATGGGTGAGCAAAGTATGAAAATGTTGCGTGGAAAAAAAGGAGAAGATATTATTTTTGCTGGTTCTGAATCTAAGGGTCAAATGGGAATGGCAAGTGTTACTTTGACTTTAGATAATTCTGATAAAAGAATTCCTATTGATTATGCTGAAGTAATAATTACCCGTAGATATTATCGTTCTGGTGATAGTGATTATTTATTAAATGGCAATCAAGTACGGTTATTAGATTTACAATTACTTTTGGCTAAAGCTCAATTTGGTCAAGGTTCTTATAGTTTAATTGGTCAAGGTATGATTGATCGGATGTTACTTCAATCTTCACAAGAGCGTAAAGATTTTTTTGATGAAGCTTGCGGTATCAAAGAATTTCAAATCAAACGTCATCAAGCAACGCTTAAAATGTATCGAACTAAAGAAAATATAGAACAAGCAGAATTACTCTTGAATGAAGTTTCTCCTCATTTGCGTAGTTTATCCAGACAAGTGAAAAAATTAGAACAACGCCAAGAAATTGAAATAAATTTAAGAGAAGCTCAAGAACAATATTTTTTTACACTTAACACTAAAAATCAGGAACAATTACAATCTTTGTCTATTGAATTGGGGAATATAAATAAAAATTATCAAGAAGTTAATAATCGTTTAGAAAGTGTTCAAATTGAATTAGCAGGTTTGGCTAAAGAAGAATCTAGACAAGATATATTTGATAATTTACAAAAAAAATATCAAGAAATTTTACGAGAAAAAAATATTTTAGAAAAAGACCGAGCAATTTTACAAGGTAAGTTACAAGCAGAATATACCAAAGTTGGTAAACAAAATATTGGTTGGTTAGAAAATAAAATTGAAGAAAAGAAATATGAGAATGAAAAAGTTGCTCATATTTTAACTGAAGCTGAGGAATTGGTAGAAAAAGCTACTAAAGAAATTTTACAAAAAAAGCGAGAAATTGATAATGTTTTGATAGAAAGAGCTGAACTAAAAGGTAAAATTGCTAATGTTGAACAAAAAATGCTTCAAGCTAAGAGTGAACAAAATTATCTTCAATATTCTGGAGTACAAGCAGTACAAGCAATTTTACAAGAACGCCATCGTTTAGGTAATGTTTATGGGACAGTAGCTCAACTTGGTGAAGTAGCAGAAAAATATCGTGAAGCTTTGGATGTGGCGGCTGGAGGTCATTTAACTTCAATAGTGGTAGATACAGATAGGACTGCACAAAGTTGTATAGAATATTTGCGTCGTCAACAATTAGGAGTAGCTACTTTTTTACCATTAAATAAAATTAAACCTCGTTTTCAAAGTCAAGATATTCAAAATTTTTTAGAAAAAGATGGGGTACATGGATTTGCTGTTGACTTGATTAGTTTTGATCAAAAATTTGATAATATTTTTTCTTATGTTTTGGGTAATACTTTGATTGTAGAAAATGTAGATATTGCTCGTGAGATTGGAATTGGTAGAGTGCGTATGGTAACTTTGGAAGGAGATATTTTAGAAATTTCTGGAAGTATGAAAGGTGGTTTTCGTCGTAAGGAAAAACAAAAAGGCATGAGTTTTACTTATGGCGATTCTCCTTATTTAAGAGAAAGTGAAATTAGTAATTTTGAAGAAAAATTATTGATTTGGCAAGAAGATTTATTAAAAATAGAAAAAAAATATAATGACAATCAAGAACAATTATTATCTTTACAATCTCAAGTTCAAGTAGCTACTAGTCGCGCTGATATGTTTGGTACTCAAAAACAAGAATTAGATAAAGAATTGGCTGCTTTAGAGCAGGAACTTTCTCTTTATACGATGAGTCCAGAAGAATATCATGAAAGCATGAAAAATATTTCTTTAGAAAAAGATCAACTTGAAGAGAGAATTTCAATTAAAGACAAAGAATTATTAGAAGTTTCCAGACAAATGGAAGATTTCAATCGAGCAGAAGAAGAAAAGAAAAAAAGAATTTTTGTTTTACAAGAAATGATGCAGGAAGAACAAAAGAAATTAAATGTTATTTTGGATGAACGCAATGAAAAACAAGTAGATATTGCTAAATTAGAAACTAGACAAGAAAATTTAAATAATGAAGTTTATCAAGAATTACATTGTAGTTTACAAACAATTTTAGAAAAAGGTGTTGAAATAGTTTCTCCTGATCAATTGGAAGAATTACAACAAAAAATTCAAAAATTAAAATATCAGCTTAGTTTAATTGGTGGAATAGATGATGAAGTGGTGGAAGAATACAAAGAAACCAAAAAGAAGCATGATTATTTAACTACGCAATTAGATGATTTACAAAAAGCTATGAAAGATTTGGAACAATTAATTAAAGAATTGGATGAAATGATGAAAAAGAAACGAGATAAAGCTTTCAAACAAATTAAAAAGGAATTTGCGCGTTATTTTGAAATTTTATTTGAAGGTGGCAAAGCTGATTTAACTGAAGTTTATGGTGAAGTAAAATTAAATAAAGAAGGAGAAGAAGAAATGGAAGAAGATTTATCAGAAGTTTTGGAAGAATCAAAAGAAATAATTGAATCAAAAAATAAAAAACAAAAAATGTTAATCGGGATTGAAGTAACAGCTTGTCCTCCGGGTAAAAAAATAAAAAATATTCAAGCATTATCAGGTGGAGAAAGAACTTTAACTTCAATTGCTTTGGTTTGTGCAATTCTTCATACCAATCCACCTCCATTTGTAGTTTTGGATGAAGTAGAAGCTGCTTTAGATGAAGCTAATACTTTGCGTTTTACCAAAATATTACATGAATTATCAATGTTGTCTCAATTTATAGTAATTACTCATAACCGTGTAACCATGCATGCTGCAGATGCTCTTTATGGGGTAACTATGGGTAATGATGGTATTAGTCATCTTTTGAGTGTGGATTTAAGTGGAGCAAAAGAATTATCAGAATAATTTAAAATTATTTTTAGCTTATTATAATTTTGTTTTACAAAATGTTTTTTATTTTTTGATTTTATTGATAATTAGTCATTCAAAATAAAGATTTTTTATGTTATAATAATATTACTAATTTTATTTTTATTTTTATGATGAAAAAGAAGATATATTTAAGTTTTATTTTTTTAGGGTTTTTACTATTTTTTACTTTTTTAAGTAGTGATGTTATATATGCAGCTGAACCAGAAGTAGTAGTAAGAGATGTTGGATATTCTGCTCAATATGTTTCGCAGTCTATTAATGATCCAATAGAAATTGAAGCTGGTACTACTAAAACAGTTACTTTTAAATTTAAAAACATAGGGACTAAAACTTGGAAAAATACAGGAGCAAATTATGTTTCAGCTTATACTATGGAACCGAGATATCGTAATTCTATTTTTCAAACTACTGGTTGGATTAGTTCTAAGCAAACAGGAAAAATGTCTGCTACAGTTGCTCCAGGTCAGATTGGAAGTTTAGAAATAAAATTAAAAGCTCCAACTAAGACTGGTGATTATATAGAAAAATTTTATTTAGCTTCAGAAAATTATTCTTGGATAAAAGGTGGTTATTTTTATATAAAAATAAAAGTAGTACCAGCGATTAAACCAGTTGAAGTATCAAATACTAATAATACAGTTATTGAGAATACCAAAGAAGAGAGTTATGAATTAAAAAGAATAATTCTTTCTCCTAAAAATATTACTGCTGTTGGAGGAGAATCAGTTAGAATAATTGTCGGTTTTCAAAATATTGGTAAAACTAATTGGTCAAATTTTAAAATAACTGCTAATAACAGTGAATTTGCTGATAACAATTGGCTTTCAAATAATTTGATTATGCAAGCCAAAGAAGAAATTCCAGTAAATAGTTTTTTAAGAAAGAATATTTATTTTCGCACTCCTGTTAAAAAAGGAGAATATGTTGCTAAATTTATTTTAAATATTGATGACAATAAAATAATTAATGAAATAGAAATTCCTGTAATTGTTACTGCAGATGCTCCTAGTAGTTATCGTCAGCCATTTTTTTCTAATGAACTAACGGGAATTGAAGAAGTGGATAAGGTAAAACAAACTTTGCGTTTAGGTGTAGAACCTAGAATCAGAGTAGGAATTTTAGCTCCAACTAGTAATTTTATTCAATTTCGTTCTTATGAAGATGATTATAATGTTTATGCGGGTACAGAATTGAAAGGAATTTTACCAATTAGGAAGTTAGGGGTAGTTAAATTTGTTGATGGAATATATAGTTTCAAAGGAGGAGAATTGGATTTTACAAGTAATAATTTTATTCGTCTTGAGCCAGTTTCTAATCCTCATGCTGTATATCATTTATCTAATCTTATTACTAGAGCTGTTACTTGGGTAAATCCAGAATCATTATTTAATAAATATAGAGGAGTATTAGAGTATAGACAAGGAGAAATTGATAAAAAAATGTATGTAGTGAATGATCTTTTAATTGAAGATTATGTTAAAGGTATAGCAGAGGTTAATAAAAATGATTTACCAGAATTTGTAAAAGCTAATTTGGTAGCTGCTCGGAATTATGCTTATGCTAGTAAAGGTAAATATTCTTTTTTTGATGTTTTGGGTAATACTTATGATCAACTTTATTTAGGTTATGAAGCAGAATTGGCTTTGCCAAATGTAGTGAAAGCAGCTGAAGCAACTAGAGGTGTATTTGTAACTTATAATAAAGAAATTGTTACTACACCTTATTTTGGTAATAGTAATGGTATGACTAAGAGTTTTTCAAGTGTTTGGGGTGGAGCTAATAAACCATGGCTTGTTCCAGTATTGACTAATTATGATAAAGGTAAAAGACAATTAGGTCATGGAGTGGGCATGAGTCAGCGTGATGCTAGTCTTCGCGCTAAAAATGAAAATTTAAATTTTGTTAGTTTACTTAAATATTATTATACTGATGTTGAAGTAGAACAACTTTATTTGTAGTTTGTATTTTTTGTAATTTTTGTTTTTCTTTGACATTCTTCTCTTGCCTGTCTCACTGTAGCTTTAGCGAAGGCGGAACCTGTCTCGTCAAAATGACGGAAGGGGTTTTTTTATTCCCTTTTACCTGTCTTGCTGTAACTTTAGCAAAAGTAGAATTTAATTCCCCCCTCAAGGGGGGAATTTATTTGTCATTCCCGTGTAAACGGGAATCCAGTAAAATAAAATTAAAAAAACAAATAAAATATTGATAAAAAATAAAACAAATTTAAATGAATAATGGTTTATTAAAAAATTAATTAAGATGTTATAGATTCCCGCCTACGCGGGAATGACAAAGGGATGAGATAGATTCCCGC
>JAAZJX010000004.1 GCA_012800155.1 Candidatus Magasanikiibacteriota bacterium | reverse complement strand
TAGTATAGTTGATTACCATTTAATGTTGGTGATAACTTCTAAACAGGAGTTCATTGACTTTGTTGTAATGTAAGGAGAACATCATGGAAAGAGAAACTAGTTTATTTTCTATGAAAATGGTTATGCCGTGTGACCCAAATTCATTAGGAACTGTGAGGAGATATTCACTACCAAACACACTTGGACAAGTGGAAGAAGAAGAGGTGGCCGCTAGGATTATCTCTATCGCCCAAGACATGGGTGAATGGTGTGGAATCAGTCTGTATTATCTTTTTGATATTGCAGCTGAGGAAGTAGTTGAATATCACCATAGAAAAGGATGGGTTCTTGGAAAGGAATTCAAAGATGTACCTTTTAGTGGGGTGTATTTCTTTGGACCAGAATATCTTTGGAAGGGAATCTTTGGGCTATTAGAGAAAAAACTAATACAAGTGTTTTTGTATGATGGCATGGATATTATATTTCCGACTCCTGAGTTAGTGTACAGAATAAAAAGGAGATGTCAATGAACCATTTTTGGGGCGTTGGTTTAACAAAAACCACGCTCCACCCCTTCTTTTGTACATCAAAATATTGATGATCAAAAGAAGGGGTTTTTAATTTGTAAATAATAAATTATATTAAATAAATTATTTTTAACTAAGTTAAGATAAAATTTTCAATTACTTTTGGGAAATATTTATATTCTAATTTATGAATTTTTTTTGCAAGAGATTCTGGTGTTTCATTTTTATTGATTTTACATTTTTTTTGAAAAATTATTTTTCCATGATCATAAATTTCATCAACAAGATGAATAGTAATACCAGATTCATTTTTTTTAGCATTAATTACTGCTTCATGAACATGGTTGCCGTACATTCCTTTTCCACCAAAATCTGGTAGTAGAGCAGGGTGTATGTTTATTATCGCATTTGGAAATTTGTTGATAATATTTGTAGGAACCATTTGCAAGAATCCAGATAAAATAATGTAATTTGTTTTTCGTTCTATAATTTTATTTAAAACAGCATTTCCTTCGCTAAAATCTTTTTTTGAAAAAACAAAGCAATCAATATTAAGTCGTTGTGCACACTCTATAACGCCTGCTTTAGAATTATTGCAAATTATATGGTCAATTCTTATTTTTTTATGATTATTAAAATATTTTATAATATTTTCGGCGTTAGAGCCGTTTCCAGAAGCCCAAATAGAAATATTTTTTAAGTTTTTAATTTTTTTAGTATTTTTTTGATTGAGTGTAGTAATAGGTCGAGATTGAGTAATAAAAAATTTTAAATTAGTCATAGATTATTTGGGGTTGTAAATAACAAATTATATTAAATAAATTATTTTTAACTAAGTTAAGATAAAATTTTAATTTAAATTTTTTATAATAGTGTTTTAAAGCGAAGGTATTTTAACAATAAATTAAACAAAAGACAAATTATAAATAATAATTAAATGATTTTTTGTAGGTTGACTTTTCTCTAATTTTATCATATACTAATTTTACTTATTTAAGAAAAAATTATGAAAAATTTAATAAAGAATTTTGGAATTATTTTTATTTCGCTATTATTAATAGCTAGTCTTTTGAGTTTCGTGCCAATGCCTAATGAAAAGCCAGAAAATATTGGAGTTACTAAGTTAGTTCAAGAAATAAATAATAATGAGGTAAAAGAAATTTCTGTTGCTGGTGATATTATTACTGTTGTATTAAAGACAGATAATAAAGTTCAAGAATTAAAAAAAGAATCAGGACAGAGTTTTTCTCAGCTTATGACTGATTATGGAGTGCCAGCTGAAAAACTACAAATGATAGAAAAGGTAGAGTTCAAAGACCAGTCAGGTTGGATTTATTGGTTAGGTTTATTATTGCCATTTTTGTTGCCAATCTTGTTAGTTTTGGGAATAATTTTTTTCATGACTAGACAAGTACAAGGAGTGAATAATAAAGCTATGGGTTTTGGTCAAAGTTCTGCTAGACAATCTAAGCCAGATGATAAAAATAAAAAAACTTTTAAAGATATTGCTGGCGCCAAAGAGGCTAAAGAAGAATTAGAAGAAATTGTTGATTTTTTGAAAGATCCAAAAAAGTTTACTGTGATGGGCGCTAAGATTCCTAAAGGAGTTTTACTTATGGGTTCTCCGGGAACTGGTAAAACTTTACTTGCAAAAGCAGTAGCTGGTGAAGCTAATGTTCCTTTTTTTTCTATTTCTGGTTCTGAATTTGTAGAAATGTTTGTAGGTGTAGGAGCTAGTCGTGTGCGTGATCTTTTTAATAAAGCTAAAAAAGCTGCTCCAGCAATTATTTTTATTGATGAGATAGATGCGGTTGGTCGTAAACGCGGCGCTGGATTGGGAGGAAGTCATGATGAACGAGAACAAACTTTGAATCAAATTTTGGTAGAAATGGATGGATTTGATCCAAATTTAGGTGTGATTGTGATTGCTGCTACCAATCGTCCAGATGTTTTGGATTCAGCTCTTCTTCGTCCAGGTCGTTTTGATCGTCGAGTAGTAATAGATCTTCCAGATATAGAAGACCGAGAACAGATTCTTCAAGTTCATGCTTTAGGAAAACCAATTGCCAAAAATGTTTCTTTGCGAGAAATTGCTGAACGAACACCGGGTTTTTCAGGAGCTGATTTAGCTAATCTTTTGAATGAAGCTGCCATTTTGGCTGTGAGAAGAAATAAAAAACAAATTGATAAACAAGATATTTTGGAAAGTATTGAAAAAGTTATTTTAGGTCCAGAAAAGAGATCACGAGTAATGACTGATAAAGAAAAAGAGATGACTGCTTATCATGAAGCAGGTCATGCTGTGGTAGGACATTTTTTACCAAATTGTGATCCTGTAAGAAAAGTTTCTATTATTGGTAGAGGAATGGCTGGAGGCTATACTTTGTCAATGCCAGATAAAGATGTGCGTTATCAGACAATCGCTAAATTCAAAGATGATTTAGCTATGATTCTTGGCGGTTATGTAACTGAAAAGTTAATTTATGGTGAAGAACAACTTTCTACTGGTCCTTCTAGTGATTTACAAAAAGCTACTCAGATAGCTAGTAAAATGATTATGCGTTATGGAATGAGTGAAAATTTAGGTCCACGAATGTATGGTGAAAATGAAGAATTAATTTTCCTAGCTCAAGAAATTCATAATAGAAAAAATTATTCAGAAAAAGTAGCCGAAGAAATTGATCTTGAGATTAATAAACTTTTAGCTGATGCTGAAAAAACAGCGGAAACGATTATTAAAGAACATAGAAAAGAAATGGAAGATTTGGTAAAACATTTATTAGAAAAAGAAACAATAGAACAAGAAGAGTTTAAACAGATTATGTCTGGTGGTTTTACTGAGGGTGCATCAGATAAAGGTGATAATTTAGAAATAGCGAAATAAGTTAAGTGAAGTAAAATAAATTAAAATAAAAAAATCCTGATTAAATCAGGATTTTTTTATTTTCTCTATTTCAAAATGTTTTGAAACAGAGATGGATGCCTGTTTGTGGAGATTGCGACAGGCGGCGCAAAAGGGTGTGTTGAACTAAATAAGATGATTTTCGAGATGTGCTCTGCAAGGGCATTTATTAGGAATAAAAGAACAGTGTTTATAGTAGGTGGAAATCATTTTTGATTTTTTCTCCCATAAAACAGTTAATCCTTCATTTACATGCCCCAGTATACTAGAGTTTTCGGGAAAACCTGCGCAGGGTAGGATTCTTCCATCGTGAATTATGAAAATGTAATTGTCAAACAATATACATTTTTGATCATAGAAGTTCACTACCATTTCGGGCGGTAAATCCATTTCAAAACTTTGTAAAACATGCTTAATTTTTTTAAGTGTAATCTTTACTTGTTTTGAAATAGGAGCCAGATTTTCTTCTTTTGTGGCTGCTCCACTGCTTAAAAGTGCATCACAGAAGTAAGCTAACTTGTTTTCCAAACAAAATTGGAAAATATTAGCCACATCACCATAATTGTGTGAGGTCAAAACACTATTAAGTCCAAATCGTGGTAATCCGTTTATTCCGGGTGACCAAAGTTCGGTCTTTTTAGCGTTTTGAATAGCCTTTTTTATCTGTTGACGGGCATTTTTGTTTCTCGCCAAAAGATTTTGTGTTTCTAGTTTTAGACTGTCACATTTTATTATGACAGAAGATCTAGAAAATGAGGCTACAGTTTTGGTGAAATTTTCTGCAGACATACCGAAGATCTTTTTGGCAATAACATCATCTCCAAAAGGTGCGCCGTTTGAAAATGTTACTGTAAACAAACCACGCTTTTCAGCTGCCTCTAAAAGACGCAAGTAATTTGGGTTTAAGGTATTTTCGTGAGCACCTAAAAACCATAAACTTTTGACGCCTAGAGATACAGCTTCGTCCATCAGTCTTATGTAGTCTTCATATTGCAACAACTTGTTTTGAGATTGGAAACTCTCAGCTTTGCCGTAACAATAACGACATTGAAAGTTACAAGTGTTGAATATATCTAACACTAAGATCCGAAGTTTGGGGGTTGGTTCAAGAACATGAAGTCCTTGAAGTTGCATAAATCGATACTGCTTTGGTTTCATATTGACCTCCTTGTTTGTTTAGTAGTTTTTTAAACTACAGGTTTTTTCCAAGTATAGCGTCCTTCTGACCATAAACGCTTACATTGATTTGGAGTGAGAACATTCTTTTCCAGTTCTTTTTTAGCTTCCATCAGTTCGCCTGGTGTAAAGAATGTTGTGCCGTGTGGGGTGGCGTTCAATTGGTACAATTCTGGATATTCGTTTATTTCATAGTTTAGTTTAACCGGTTGTGTTTTCCATAATTTAGCACCCGGGAAAACTGAGTACATAAATGGAGTAGGTAATCCCATTGCTCCATATGATTCAATAATGGCTGTTACTTCATTGAGTCGTTGGGTAGCCAGTTGAAATTCTTTTGGTCCATCTTCAGGACGCCCCAGAATACAAGAATAGGTTAACCATCTTATTCCTTGTTCCAGAATTGTCTCCATTACTTTTAACTCTTTGTCGTAGGACATGAGTTTTTGAGCAGCACCACGAGGATCTTCATATTGCAGAAATTCAAAAGGGAAATATTCTGCATAACATCCTACCCATTGTCCATTATGAATTTCATGTCCAAACAATTCAGAAATGAGCTCTTCATCTGGTTTATTGTTTTGTTTATCCCAAAGGTCTTTTATAACCATTCCTTGGGAAAACTCATAAGCAAATCCCATAGATTTCAACAATCGAACAATATTTAAAAGATGTTCTTTTCTTCCTAATTTTATTAAAGACGAAAGAGAATCATCCCAAATATTAATTGTCTTAATCCCATAGGCTTTGAAGTGTTCCAGTTCAGCTTTTATTTTAGCTAAACTTTTGAATCTTAGAGCTCCGTATTTGGCAGGAGTAGTGCAATAAGCACATCTTTGATTACAACCTCTAGTTGCAAATAGAAATCCAATGGGCGGTTGAATATTATGGTCAAGAAGATTCCATCCTTCAATAGGAGTATTCCATAAGGGAATATCTTCTTTAAACAGATCAAGTGCTTGTAATGGTGATCTATCAAGATCACATCCGCGAGCAATTCCATTGTCCATATTGTTGGTAGTAACTCCGCAGGCAGAGGAATTGGTTAAAAGTTTATCTGCCAAATCTTCTCCTTCTCCTCTAATTACAGCATCAACTCCTTGTTTGAGATAAAAATTGGGACGAAAGGTAGGATCAGTACCGCCGACCCACACTTTGATTTTAGGATTAATACTTTTGGCATGTTTGACAAAATCTAGAGCAATGTTTGCCCATGAAGTTGGATTAATAGTTAATCCAATTACTTCTGCCCATCGTATTTCCTCATTTACCTCCTCAAAAATCATTCCTTTTCTAGAAGCTATCATCAGACCGTCTTCGTAAGTGAACTCACGATACGGAGTTATTGTGTCTTGGTTATGGATTTTCATATCCACGACTTTGACTTCAAAACCTGCTTCACGCATGATAGCTGAAACTAAAAGCGCACTTGGTTTTGGATAGTTTGTTCGGATTACCGAACATACCCAATCTTTTTTTCCTGGTCTTTTCCACACAAGGTGAAGAGAAGGAAGTTCAACATGTAGATATCTCATCTTTTTTCTCCTTTTATAAATTGTAAAGAACATACTCTTGTTTATTTTTGATGACCCATTGTCATCATCAATAAAACATTTAAGTATAATCTTAGAAAGTAATATTGTCAATAATCTTTACTAAATATATAAGATAATTAATCTTATTATATTTTTAGCTAGAATAAGCCAAAATATAGTTAATTTAAATAATAAGTTTGTGTCAAAAAACTTGACAAATATATATTTTTGCTGTATAATAAGAATATTAAAATAATTTATCCTCTTTTAATAAAAAGAGCATGACAATCATAATATGAAAATACAAAAAACTTTACAAAATTTAGGTTTAGAAGAAAAAGAAACTAAAATTTATTTGGCACTTTTAGAATTAGGCAGTGGAACGATTCAAGAAATAGCACATAAATCAAAAGTTAATCGCACTAATGTTTATAATTTCATCGGTTCTATGAAAGATAAGGGTATTATTAGTGAAGTACTTGAAGATAATAAAATTATTTTAATTCCAGAAAATCCTAATGTTTTAGTTAAACGCGCAGAAAAAAATTACCAAGAAATTAAAAATACTTTACCAGAACTTATGAGTATTTTTAATTTGCCGGGCAATAAACCCAAAGTAAAATTTTATGAAGGTTTAGAAGGTTTGAAAAAAGCTTATAATGAAATGTTGGAATCAGGTGAAAAAGCAATTTATGGATTTTCTGATTATAAAAAAATGTTTGAAGCTATTCCTGAAGATTGGGCTTGGAATTTTCCAGAGAGAAGAAAAAAAAATAAAATTACTTTTTATTGTATTGCTAAAAATGATGAATGGGGAAGAAAGGTTCAAGCAAAAGATCAAGAGCAATTAAGAGAAACAAGATTAGCAGATAAAGTACAATTTGATACAGAAATAAATATTTATGGTAATAAAGTTGCAATGATGAGTTTTCGACGACCATATTCTGCAGTAATTATTGAAGATCGCGCTATTGCTATGTCTATGAAAAGTATTTGGCAGGGATGGTGGGGTAGTTTGATAACTAAAAAATAGTCTTGATGTTAAAAATGTGGTATAATAATTGTAGTCAAAAGTTTTGTTTATTAAATTATTTTTAAACTTTTTATTTTATAGTTTTTAATTTTTTTAATATGCGTGAACCAACTTATCGTCAAGCTTTAAAAGTTAGTTGGAGTTTAGCTTGGAATCATAAAATTTTATGGATATTTGGTCTATTTGCTGCTTTTTGGGGGCAATTAGGTTTGATGGATTTATTGAGTAAATTTTATTTATCACCTTCTTATCTTGGATTTTCACCAGTTTGGTGGATGACTCCTAGAGTTTGGTTTGATACTTCAATATATTCTCAGTTAAATATGAATGCTAGTGGTTGGGTGTGGTTATTATGGTTATTGATAATTTTATTAGGTTTTTTGGTGTTGTTTATTTTTATGGCTACTGTTTCTCAAGGCGCCATAATTAAAGCTGCTTCAAAAATAGTTAAAAAGAATGATTTACCGGATTTAGAAAAATCTTGGCAAGCTGGAACAAAACATTTTTGGCCATTGTTTTTTTTGAATACTATTAAAAAAATAATTTTAGTTTCTTTTGGTTGTTTTTTAGGAACTTTATCAATTTTATTAGTTTTTAATAATTCGGGATTGGGTATCTTTTTATTTATATTATTATTTATATTATTAGCTTGCGTGGG
>JAAZJX010000003.1 GCA_012800155.1 Candidatus Magasanikiibacteriota bacterium | reverse complement strand
TATTATCGTGATTATACTCATGTGTCTGATATTGCTAGAGCAAATATTTTAGCTATGACAAGTGACAAAGTTGGTAAAGGTGAAATTATTAATATTGGTAATAATAGTCCTTATTCAGTTAATCAACTAGTTCAGTTAATTGGAGGAGAACATGTTTTTGTACCAGAGAGAGTTGGAGATGTGCGTATCACTAATGCTAATAATACTAAAGCTAAAGAATTACTTGATTGGGCGCCCACTATTAGTTTAGAAGAAGGAATTAAACAGTTAAAAGAAGAATGGGGAATTTAACAAGATAAAAAATAGAAAATAATATTTATAAAAAAATACAAGAATAAATCTTGTATTTTTTATATAAATTGTTTTTTGTTTATATATTTAATTATTGTCCTTTCATTCGAAATATAATATTGATTGTTCTAAGTAAAATTGAAATATCCAATAAAAAAGAACGATTTTTTATATAATATAAATCATATTGAAGTTTTTTTAGAGAAGTTTCCATAGTGTCAGTATAATTTTGATGAATTACTGCCCAACTAGTTAAACCCGGTTTGACTACATGACGCAAAGAATAAAAAGGCATTCTTTTGGTGAGTTCATTTACAATTTCTGGTCTTTCAGGACGAGGACCAATAAGAGTAATTTCTTTTTTTAATAAATTTAAACATTGAGGTAATTCATCAAGTCTAGATTTTCTTAAAAATTTACCAATGGGAGTTATTCGTTTGTCATTTTTAGTTGCAAATTGAGCGCCATGAGTTTCAGCACTTCCATCATCATTCAAAACATACATAGAACGGAATTTATAAAGAGTAAATATTTTATTATTTTTTCCTACTCGTTTTTGAGAAAAAAAGATTGGACCAGGAGAAGATATTTTGATAGCTAAAAAAATAAAAGGGAATAAAATTATAAATATAATACCAAGTATAATGCCAAATAGAAAATCTATTACTAATTTAATTCGATCATAAATTGGTAAATTTATTTTTAAATGATCCAAAAACCAAGCTTCAGAAAAAGTAGTTGGAGGAATTCTACCAGTAATTAATTCATAAAATGAAGATAAATCAACAATTTTGGTATCAGTTAACATGGTTTGATAAATATTTTTAGTGATTGTTTCTTCAGTTTTTAATTGCGAAGCAATAATAATAAGATCTGTTTTGTATTTATTTAAGTTGCTTAAATTATTTTCTACTGTAAAAAAAGGATAATCATTTTGTTGAATTTTATTTTCTAGATCAAACAAGGCTTGAATATGATAGCCGCGTTCAGGATAATTTTCAATTATTTTTATCAATTCGGCAGTATCAGTTGTAAAACCAAGAAAAATAATATTAGTAGTTAAATTACTATTATTAATATATTTATTATAAAAAAATCTCCAAAAATAACTTAAAGAATAACCTAGAATAGTAGTTAAAAAGAGAATAGTTTTAGGAGAGATATTTTTTTGAGGAAGGATATAGAAAAAAATTAGACCAATAATGAAAGCAATAATTCCAGCTTCAATAAATTGAATGGTATTTTTTTTATTTTTTAAAAAAGTTAGATCATAAAGTCCATTTATAAAATTAATAATTATCCATAAAATAAATAAAAAAAATAGGGGAATAATATAAACTTCTAAATTTTCCCAAGAAGGTGTTTTCCAATAACGAATAAATATTGCCAAATAAAAACCGATAATCCAGCAGAGATAATCACCGCCAAGAAGCATTAATTGTTTAATTCTATAAATAAGATGCATAAAAGGTTGTTATTGCTAGTTTTTTTTGATATAATTATTTTATAATAAACAACTTAAATATAGTATAAATATGAAAAAAAATCAACTATTATGGACAATAGTATTAATTCTGTTATTTTTTAGTTTTCCTAAAATTGTTTTAACTGCTTTTCCTTCTATTGATATTGATAATGGAGCCAGTCAAACTTATGATCGAGAAGTTAATTTAAGCATTCAAGGTACAGAAGGTGCTAAATATATGCAAATTTCTAATGAAGTGGATTTTCCCAATGCTAAATGGATAAGTTATAGTACTAGTAAAATTTGGTATTTAGATTATGGAAAAGGTACTAAGACAGTTTATGTTAGATTCAAAGATGCTAAAGGTAAAATTAGTTCTGTTTATAAAGATACTATTCAACTTTATGCTCCTTCTAGTATGGATGTGGATTTTGTAATCAATCCAGAAAATGATAAAGATTTAGTGGGAGCCAAAGAAACAGATTCTCGTAATATTAAAATTAGATTAAATTATTCCAAAGGTGTTGAAGGTTTTATTATTAGTAATGATTTAAATTTTGTTGGCAAAACTTTTAAAAATATTGTTACTAATGATTCTTGGATTTTGACTGAAGGTAGTGGCGAAAAAACAGTTTATGTTCAATTTATGGATATAAATAAACAGATCAAGACTGTTAGTAAAAAAATTAATTATACTCAACCAATAGATTATATAAAAAGTGGTACAATTTTAAAAGGTCAAGGAAGTTCTATTTATTATTTAGGTTTTGATGGTAAAATTCATCCATTTTTAACAGGATTGATTTATCATTCATGGTATGAAGATTTTTCAATAGTAAAATATGTGAGTGATTCTAAATTAGCACAATATCAAATAGGTTCTCCAGTTTGTGTTCGTCCGGGTACTTGGTTACTTAAGTTTCAAGGTATGCCTAAAGTTTATGCTGTAGAACCGGGTTGTCGTTTGCGTCCAATTGCTTCTGAGGTAGAAGCATATATGGTGTATGGTAAAAATTGGAATGATAGAGTGATAGAGCTTAGTCCAGTTTATATGAGTGGTTATCAAGTAATATCAATGAGTGTAGAAGATAAAGAAAAGGGAATTATTGATAGAGATAGGGATGGTTTATCAGCAGAACAAGAAGCAAAATATGGTACTAGTGATAAGATGGAAGATACTGATGGTGATAATTTAACTGATTATGAAGAAGTAAATATTTGGTTTTCTGATCCAACTAATCCAGATACAGATGGTGATGGTTATAAAGACGGATGGGAAATATTAAATGATTTTTCTCCTTCTGGTCCACAAAAATTAGCTGAAAATCAAGAAAATAAATATAGTTATCCAATTGGAATTGTTTTGAAAGATAAAAAAACTTCTAAAAGATATTATCGAGATTTAAATGGTCATTTTTATTATGTAGGAACAAAAAATTCTGATAAAGTTTTTTCTAGCAATGGTTTTCAAGAAAGATTTATTATAAATGAAGATAAATATATTATTACATATTTTACTAGTAAAGGCAGTTTAGCAAATAATCTTGAGAGAATTAAAAGACCTCAAGTGTATGATGGTGAGATTTTGACAAATTTATAATTTATGAAAAGATTGTTTGGTTTAGTATTGATAATTATTTTGATACCTTGTGTTGTTGTCGCTAAAATACCCAATGATCCAGGAGCAGAACAATGGGCTTTTGCAGATCTTGGAGTTTATCAAGCTTGGGATTATTTTACTGGTTCAACTGATGTTGTGGTGGCTATAATAGATAATGGTTTTGATACTTTTCATCCAGATTTACGAAATAATCTTTGGCAAAATAAAAAAGAAATTAGAAATAATCAGATTGATGATGATGAAAATGGCTATATAGATGATGTTTATGGTTGGAATTTTTTAGATAATAATAATGATCCAAGACCGTCAGTATTAGGCTTAGCTGATTCTGAAAAAAAAGAAGCCCTGTTCAATCATGGCACTTTGGTAGCTGGAATTATTGGAGCAGTAGGTAATAATAAATTAGGAATTTCAGGAATTAATTGGCGAGTAAAATTAATGAATTTAAAAGTGGTAGGAAATGATGGTATTGGTTCTATGTCTGCTTTAACAGAAGCTATTTATTATGCAGTAGATAATGGAGCTGATATTATTAATATTAGTATGGTTGGTCCGGATGAAGATGGTAAGGTTGTGGAAGCAATTAAATATGCTTATGAACAAGGAGTGGTTATTATTGCTGCTGGTGGAAATAATTATTTTTCTTTGAATGATGATCCATTATATCCAGTTTGTGCTGATAAAGATGAAAAAGAAAATTGGGTTTTGGGTGTAAGTGCAATTTCTGAATCACATCATTTAGCGATGTTTTCTAATATTGGAAGTGATTGTATAGATATTACTGCTCCAGGAGTAAATATTACTTCCACAATTAGATTTTCACCAACTAATGGTTTAACAGAAATGTATTCTGGTAATTGGAGTGGAACATCTTTTGCCGCTCCTATGGTTAGTGGAGCAGCAGCTTTGATAAAAGGTATTCATCCAGAATGGGGACCAAAAGAAATTTATGATATTTTATTACAAACAGTTCATCATACTCCAAATCAAGATGAAGTTATTTATGCTAATTTATTTGGATCTGGTTTGTTACAAATAGATAAAGCAGTTAATAAAGCTCAAACAATAAAAAAGAAAATTTTTTCTGTACCAGCTTTATTGGAAAGTAATACTGGTTATGTAAAAAAATTGATTGCTGAAAAATTTGCGGAAAAAATAACTAAAATATTTTTAAAAGATATTGATCAAGTGACTACTTGTTTAATTGATGATAAAAAATATTTTGTAACTAATAAAAATAAAATTTTTAATTTTTATGATCAAGACGCAGCTTTGATTGGAAGTTGGAGTGCGGATATAGATTTTGTTCCAGACTTTGTTTGTGGTGATATAGACGAAGATGGTCAATTAGATATTATTTTAACTGCTAAAGAAAAAAATAAAATTTTATTTACAATTTATAATAGAAATGGTAAAAAAATAAAAGAAGAATTTCTTAGTAGTTTTCACGATGGCGCTAGATTGGCTTTGGAAAATAATGAAATTAGAGTAGTTTATAAAAAAGATAATAAATTGATTTTAGCCAAAATAGATAAAAATTTATCTATTAAAGAACAATTTAATATTGGCAGCATGGTTTCTTTGGGTGATTTTGTTGTGGCTGATTTAGATAATGATGGTATTAGTGAATATATTATTGGAGCTGGAAAAGGTGATCAAGGTTATGTAGAATATCTGAGAAATAATGGGAAAATAATGCGTAAATTTTGGGCTTATCCAAATTTGTTAAAATCAGATATACATTTAATGCCTTTTGATTTTAATGGGGATAATAATCAAGATATTATATCTTTTGTGCCTAATGATAAGTTAATTGTTTGGACTAAAAATAATAAAAAATTATTAAATTTATTACCAAATGAAAATTATAACAATTTATTGTTGATAAATAAATAATTGTTTTTTTGTAATTTATTTGATATTATATAAATACTATGTTAGGAGAAACACCAATTTTTGAAAAAAAGAATGTTCTTGTCACAGGTGGGACAGGTTTTTTAGGATCTCATCTTTGTGAGCGTCTTTTGAAAGAAGCTAAGGTTATCTGTATGGATGATCTTTCTAATTCTAATATTGAAAATATTCAACATCTTTTACAATTTCCAGATTTTGAATTTATAAAATACGATGTAAATCAACCAATTGATTTAAATCAATTTGATGAATTAGATAAATTTAAAGTAAAATTTCAAGGTATTCAAGAAATTTATCATTTAGCTTGTCCAACTAGCCCAAAAAATTTTGAAGATTTGAAAATGAAATCTTTGTGGGCTAATTCTACAGGAATGATTTCTACTTTGGATTTGGCAGTAAAGTATAAAGCTAAATATGTTTTTGCTTCTAGTTCGGTTATTTATGGTGCTCCAAGTATTGATCATTTTAATTTTAGTGAATCAGATCAAGGGACTGTAAATCATTTATCTCCTCGTGGTTGTTATGATGAAGGAAAGAGATTTGCTGAGACTTGTGTAGAAACTTATCGTCAGGTTTATGGTTTAGATGGTAAAATTGCTCGTATTTTTACCACTTATGGACCAAGAATGAAATTAAGAGATGGTTTATTATTACCAGATTTTATTATTGATGCTTTGGAAAATAAAGATTTAGTTATTTATGGTGATGATAGTATAGAGCAAACATTATGTTATGTTACAGATACTATTGATGCTATGGTAAGATTGATGAAAACAGATAGTGAGCATCATATTTTTAATATTGGTAGTGAAGAAAAATTAAAAATGGTAGATGTGGCTAATCTTATTATTCAAATGACAGAATCAAGTTCTAGTGTTGTTTTTGAAGATCCTTTAGTATTTTTAACTTCTAAGGGAATACCAAATTTAACTTTAGCTAAAGATGAATTAGGTTGGATACCTTTGGTTTCTTTGAAAGATGGTTTACAAAAAACCATAGATTATGCTATTGCTAATAAAGAAGCTTTAGGTTTGAATTATAATATATAATTATGTTGGTAGCTATTGTACCAAGTTATAATGAAGCAAAAAGAATTGGTTCCGTGGTACGGAACCTTTTTAATCATGTTGATTTAGTAGTGGTTGTGGATGATGGTTCAAAAGATAATACTGCAACAGTGGCCAAAGAAGCTGGAGCTATTGTATTAAAACATGAAATTAATCGTGGACAAGGAGCTTCTCTTCAGACTGGACATGATTATGCACTGATGATTGGAGCAGATCAAGTTTTACATTTTGATGGTGATGGACAATTTGATGTGACAGATATTGAGCCAGCTTTGAAAAAAATGAAAGAGAGTAAGGCTGATATTTTATTTGGTTCTAGATTTTTGGATAATAAATCAAATATGCCTTTTTTGAAAAGATACTTTATCCATCCTTTAGGAAAAATATTTAATAGAATTTTTTTTAAAATAAAATTGACAGATGTTCATAATGGTTTTAGAATATTAAATAAAAGAGCTTTAGAAATAATTAAAATAAAACAAGATCGAATGGCTCATGCGACTGAGATTCCAGCGCAAGTTTTTAAAAGTGATTTGCATTGGGTTGAATTTCCAGTCAAAGTACATTATTATACTTATGGTCAGAGTGGGCGTGGAGCAATTAAAATAATAAAAGATTTAATTTTTGATAATTTTATAAAATAAGTTTTTTCTATGTTAATAATTTTTCAAATCTTATTTTTACTTTTTGCTTTATTTGCTATTGCGTCGGTAATAAAAAAGAAACAAGAAAATTTAGTTGGACCAAAAGGTTTATTTTTTTGGTTAGTTTTTTGGATTTTAGCTATTTTTGTAGTTTTGTGGCCGGATAGTACTTTTATTTTAGCTAATTATTTTGGTATTAGTAGAGGAGCAGATTTAGTTGTTTATGTTTCTCTTGCTTTGATATTTTTTATTTTATTTCGTTTACATATAAAACTTGAATCAGTAGGTAGAGATATTACAAAAGTAGTTAGAGATAAAGCTTTAAAAAAATAAAAATTATGAAAATAGCACATGTTGTTTGTACTTATCCACCTTATTATGGGGGAATGGGGAATGTAGTTTTTCAAACAGTGAGTGAATTAGCTAAATTAGGACATTATGTAGAAGTTTTTACTCCGCAGTTTTTTGATAAAAATTTTATAGAAACAGAATTACCAACTGATAAGCTAACTGAATCAATTCAAAATCAAAAGAAAGTAGAGGATGATTTAAATGTAGTAGCTAAACGCTTAAAACCAGTATTGCATAGTGGTAATGCAGCTTATATTCCTCAAGTAAAAAAAGAATTAGCTAATTTTGATTTAGTTCATTTGCATTATCCTTTTTATGGTGTGGCTAATATGATAAGAAAATGGAAATTAAGAAATCCTCATATTCCATTAGTAATTACTTATCATATGGACAATCGTTCTCCGGGTTGGTTAGGAATGTATTTTAAATATTATTCAAATTATTGGATGCCAAAAATTTTAGTAACAGCTGATTTATTGATTGGAAGTTCTTTTGATTATATAAAAAATAGTAATGCGGCAGATTTTTTTAAAAAATATCCTCAGAAATGGAGAGAATTACCTTTTGGAGTAGATACTGAAAGATTTAAACCAAGACAAAAACCAGAAGCTCTTTTTAAAAAACATAATTTAAATATTAATATACCAACTTTATTATTTGTTGGTGGTATGGATCAAGCTCATTATTTTAAAGGTATTCCTGTTTTATTAGAAGCAGCAAAACTTATTAAAAAAAATAATTTTAATTTACAAATAGTTTTGGTTGGAGAAGGTGAATTAAAAGAAGATTTTATTATGAGAACTAAGATTCTGGGTTTAGCTGATAGGATTAAGTTTGTTGGCGCTATAAATGATCAAGAATTGCCATATTATTATAATATGGCAGATTTGACTATTTTACCCTCAATCAACCAAGCTGAAGCTTTTGGTATGGTTTTACTTGAATCTTATGCTAGTGGTGTGCCAGTAATTGCCAGTGATCTTCCAGGAGTTAGAAGTGTGGCACAAGAAGCAGGAATAGTTTTTCCAGTAAATGATTTTCAAGCTTTGACTGAAAGTATTATTGGTTATTTTGATGAAAAAACTGATAGACAATTTTGGTCACAAAAAGCTAGACAAATAGCTTTGGATAAATTTTCTTGGACAACAATAACTGCTCAATTAAATGAATATTATCAACAACTTGTCAGTTAATTAAAAATTTGGTATATTATATTAACTTATTTTAAATTAATTTTTTAAATAATTAAATATTTTAATTTTATGGAAGAAAAAAATATTTTTTCTAGCTTAAAGAAATCTCAAGCTTTTATATTTGGTGTAATTTCAGGTTTTTTGGTTATTTGTACTATTGGGTTTTTTATATTGTTAGCTGTAGTTTTGACTTCTGATTGCACTTCAGCTTGTACTACAAATTCTGTAGCTAATGTTGGTTCAGCAAAGAAATTTAATGAATGTCTTGATACTGGAAAATATGCCAGTGTGGTAACTGAAGATATGGAATTAGGTAGTTTATTAGGTGTTCAAGGAACTCCTGCTACTTTTATTAATGGTTATTTGATTTCTGGAGCTTATCCTGCAGTAGCAGTAAAACAAGTTATTGATGATTCTTTGGCTGGTAAAGATCCTACAGCTAATTGGGATACAGCAAATTATGGTGAATTAGTTAAAGTTGAGATGTCAGAATTTAAAGATGCTGTTTGGTATGGTAATGAAAAATCTAAAATAGCTTTAATAGAATTTAGTGATTTTGAATGTCCATATTGTAATCGTTTTTATGATACTTTAAAACCAATTTTGACTGAGTATAAAGATAAAATTAAATTTACTTATCGTCATTTTCCTTTATCATTTCATGCTCAAGCGCAAAAAGCTGCTGAAGCTTTTGAATGCGCCAAAGAACAAGGTAAGACTTGGGAAATGTATGATGAATTATTTACTTTATCCAAGAGCAGTAGTTTGAGTTTAGACAATTTTAAAAAAGCAGCTGATAAGATTGGGTTAAAATAAATAATTGATGATAAAAATTATAAAGATTGAAATAAAATTAAACAAATCCCGTTAAAAGGGATTTGTTTTTTATCTATTTTTTCTGTATAATATATATATTATTCTTAATTTTATTTATATGGGTAAATTTAAAAAAGGTCTTTGTTTAGGTGGTTTATTAGGCGCTGGTCTAGTTTGGCTTAATACCACAAAAAAAGGTAAAGAATTGCGTGAAGTTATGCTTGATAAAGCGGCAGATGTTTATACTGATTTAAAAGAAAAAATATTATCATCTGATCAGTATAAAAAGATGACTAAAAATCAGTATATTAAAATGGTTAAAAAATATATAGATAAATATGCTATTGATAATGGTTTGGCAGAAAATATTAAAAATATGGTAACAAAAGTAGTGATAGCTCAATGGAATAATTTGCAAAAAGAATTAAAAAAATAAAAAATAAAATCTCCAATATTGGAGATTTTATTTTTAAGACATTGTGATTCAAATTTTTTTATGGTAAAATAGTCGTATTATTAACATTTATTAATATGAAAGATATTAAAAAATATTTTGAAAAAGCTATTACTAGTCAAGCTTCAGATTTACACTTGGTTGGAGGAGAAAAACCATTTTTAAGAATAAAAGGTGAGTTACAAGAAATTGAAGACACAAGTTTGAATCCCAAAGAATTAGAAACAGCTATTTTTTCTTTGTTAGATACTCAAAAGAAAAATAAATTTTCTGAAGATTATGAATTGGATTTTGGTTATGAATATGAAGGAACGCGTTTTCGTATAAATTTACATCGTCAAGAAGGAAAAATTGGTTTAGCCGCTAGATTGATACCTAGTAAAGTTCCTTCACCAGAAGAATTGCGTTTTGAGCCAATTTTATTAGATTTTACTAATTTGTTAAATGGTTTAGTTTTAGTAGTTGGACCTACTGGTCATGGTAAATCCACTACTTTAGCTTCAATGGTTGAGGAAATAAATAAAAATCGTAAAGCTCATATTATTACTATTGAAGATCCAATAGAATTTATTTTTGAAGATAAACAAAGTTTAGTAGAACAAAGAGAAGTTGGGACAGATACCAAATCTTTTGCTAAAGCTTTAAAACATGTTTTGCGTCAAGATCCGAATGTTATTTTAGTAGGAGAGATGCGTGATCCAGAGACAATTTCTACTGTTTTGACAGCTGCTGAAACTGGACATTTAGTTTTTTCTACTTTACATACTGCTACAGCTGCTGAAGCAATAGAAAGAATTGTTGATGTTTTTGATGGTTCTAAACAAAAACAAGTTTTGATTCAACTAGCATCAGTATTGCGTGGAGTAGTAGCACAACAATTAGTTCCAGCCAAAGATGGTAGTTTAGTAGCAGCTAGAGAAATTTTAGTAAATACTCCTGCTATTTCTAATTTAATTAGAGAAAATAGTATTGCTCAGATTGTTAGTACTATTCAAACTGGTAGTAAGGATGGCATGATTACTATGGAAAATTCTTTAGAAAAATTAGTAAAAGAAAAATTAATTGATGAAGAAACAGCTGCTAAAAGAACTGGAAGACAGAAAAAAATTTAGTTAGTGTGTATTATTCTAGATTAAAAAAAAATTCAATTATTAAGCCAGAAAATAAAAATATTGGTAATTTTAGATTACGGGTTCTTGTTTTTGTTTTTATTTTTTTTAGTTTAATAATTAGCATTAGATTGTTTTATTTGATGGTAATTCAATATGATTTTTATGAAGCTTTAGCTGCTGGTTCTCATGAAATTTATAATAATTTACATCCTAAGCGAGGATTAATTTTAATACAAGATTCTCGTTCTGGGGAGGAATATGTTTTGGCAATGAATTATGATAAATTTTTAGTTTATGCTGATACAAGAAAAATTAAAAATAATGAAACAGCTGAAATGATAATGGAAAAAATATCTGAAATTTTTTCTTATAATGATGAACAAAAAGCATCTTTATTAGTAAAATTAAATAAAAGAGAAGATCCTTATGAGCCGATTGAAAATAAAGTAGAAGAATCAGTTGTGGAGATTATTAAAGAAATGAATTTACCGGGAATTAATTTTATTCGTCAACCTTTTCGTTATTATCCAGAAGGTAATTTAGCTTCCACAGTAGTAGGTTTTTTAGGTAAAGATATCAATGGCAATGATATTGGTCGTTATGGAATTGAAGGTTATTGGCAAAAAGAATTGGCAGGTAGTGGTGGTTTTGTAAAAGGCTCTAGGACTGCTTTGGGAAATATTATACCAGCTGCTAATATGAATTATAAAAAACCTATAAATGGAGCTGATTTATTATTAACTATTGATCGTACTTTAGAATATAAAGCTTGTGAAATTTTGAAAAATGGTTTAGAAAGATATAAAGCTAAAAGTGCTAGTTTAATAATTATGGATCCTTCAACTGGAGCAATTCGGGCTATGTGTAGTTTTCCTGATTTTGATCCGAATAATTACGGAAAAGTAGAAAATATAGAGGCTTATAATAATACAAATATTTTTACAGCCTATGAACCAGGATCAATTTTTAAACCTATTACAATGGCTGCTGCTTTGAATGAAGGAGTTATTGGTGTAGAGACTACATTTTTAGATACTGGCAGTAGAACAGAATTATGTAAAACACCAATAAAAAATGCTATGAGTAAAGTTTATGGTGTTCAAGATATGAATAGTGTTTTGAAAAATTCTATCAATACAGGGATGATTTTTGTTGTAGAAAAATTAGGAAAAAATAAATTTTTAGATTATTTAAATGCTTTTGGTTTTGGTTTAGCAGAAGGTATAGAATTAGATAAAGAAGTGAGCGGGAATATAAAAACACTTTATGAAAATAAAAAAAATAAAGTAGATTGTTATACTGCTACAGCTTCTTTTGGACAAGGTATTACAGTAACTCCTTTACAAATGGCGGTAGCTTACAGTACTATTGCTAATGGTGGTATTATGATGAAACCTTATATTGTAGAAGAAATAAGATATGCGGATGGAAAAATAGAGAGAACTCGTCCTACTGAAATTAGAAAAGTTTTAGATAAAAAAACAGCTTTAACAGTTTCTGGTATGTTGGTAAATGTGGTTGATAAAGGTCATCCTACAGGATCTTCAGTAAATGGTTATTATATAGGAGGCAAGACTGGAACAGCTCAAATTCCTGGACCGGGGGGTTATTTAAAAGAAACCAATCATTCATTTGTAGGCATTGCTCCTATTTTTAATCCTAAATTTGTTATGATTGTGAAATTTGAAAAACCACAAATGACTTGGGCAGACAGTACAGCTTTACCAGTATTTAATGAAATTTCTAAGTTTGCTTTACAATATTATCAAATACCCCCAGAAAGATAATTGACTTTTTTATTATTTTTTATTATAATATGTCCGCTTGGATAAGGATGTAAATTGGTGTGGCCCGTTCGTCTAGTGGCTAGGACACATGGTTCTCATCCATGTAACAGGAGTTCAATTCTCCTACGGGCTACTAGATTTGGTAAAATTGATAATTGAATATTTAAAAGTAATTAAATTGGTTACCTGCCCGACTGAATGACTTCAGTCGTTCGGGCGGGGAGCGTAGCATTCAAACATTAAAATTTATTATAAAAAAGTCAGAGTAGCTCAGTTGGTTACCTGCCCGACTGAATGACTTCAGT
>JAAZJX010000017.1 GCA_012800155.1 Candidatus Magasanikiibacteriota bacterium | reverse complement strand
GAATTTTTTACGGTAATTTTCACAAAGGATAATTGTAAATTATCGTTAAAACCTTACAAAGGTGGAAAGATTCCTAAAATTGCGCATTTACGATTACCAGAACTTCCAGGATCATGGGGTGTACGCACTCAGCGTTAACTGAAAAAAAGGGGGAGCGCGTCTGTTGTCCAGCCAGACGCGCAAACCTAATTTTATAAAAGATCATTAAGTATGGTCTTTTTTATTGACAAAAAATTAAAAAAGTGATAGTTTGTTGTTGTTGACCATAAAACGAGGGGGTAGATGTCATGGTAGAACAAAATACTTGTAAAAGTAAACGAGAAAAAAGACAGCGATCACCTGTTTGGGTTATGCGAGAATTATCTCGTTGGCACAAGATGGGACTCTTAGTTTTTTTGAGTCAAGGAGGAAAAAAGTTTTATGTCTATCAAGCAAAGAAAACTAGTCGTACTCAAGAAGAGTACACACTTTGGGCACGATCAAGTAGTTTAAAAGTCAAATTTAAAATGTATATAAAAGATGAAAAAATTATTATTATCCGTCAGGATGATAATAATAATGATGAAGGTCAAATTGTCAAATTTTATATACGAAAGAGGAAGGGTTGTTGGAATTTGGTTAATGATTAAATTAATAAGGGGGCAGCGTGTTTGTATCGGTCAACCAGACACGCTAAACCAGTTTATTATCCACTCTGATTATTTCAGAGTGGTTTTTTAATAAATAAAAAAACCTGCCTAATTGGCAGATTTTTATTATATTACATTGATAAATTTTGTCATTTTGAGACTACCATCAAATCGGTATCTTTTTCTTTGAGTGAATTTGACTTTACCAGCAATAGTGGAATACAAAGTATCATCTTTGCCTTTTTTTACATTTTTACCTGGGTGGATTTTAGTTCCTCGTTGTCTAATGAGAACTTGTCCAGAATTGACTGTTTCTCCATCGCCAACTTTTGCACCAAGATATTGTGGTTGGGAATCTCGTCCAAGACGGGTAGATCCACCAGCTTTTTTTTGCGCCATAATCACAATATTTTTTTCCTCTGTCTCAGTGGTGAGTCAGAGAGCCGCCCCCAAGAAATAAATTCTGGGTCGCTAACCATAGCCGTAAATTTAATGTCAATATTATACTGTTAATATGATTATTTGTCAATAGAGGTAAATTTGAGTATAATAATAAGGATTTTTCTTGATTTTGAAGATAAAATTATTTTTTTGTTTAGCAATTTTATGAAAATTTATCCTATTAAACTTTATTTAAAAAATTTATTTAATTTAATAACTTTGATTTTATCTTTAGCTATAAATATTTTGTCTTGGTTGTGGTTAATATTTCAAATTAAACCTCAACAAGAAGATATTTTTTTACATTATAATATATTGTTTGGAGTAGATTATTTAGGTAGTTGGTGGAAAGTTTTTTATTTACCAATTTTTGGTTTATTGATTTTAATTACTAATAATTTAATTGGTTGGTTATTATTTGGTAAAGATAAATTTATTGCTCAAATTTTGAATGCAGTAAATTTGTTTTGTCAGATTTTTATTTTTTTAGCAGTAGCTCTACTTGTTTTTCTCAATGTTTAATTTATGATTAAGCAAAATAGAATAGATTATTTATTATTAACTTATTTTGGTATTTTGATTGTTTTTGGTTTAGTGATGTTGACTTCAGCTTCTTCAGCAGTTGGACAACAAAGATTTGGTGATGCTTATTATTTTATCAAAAGTCAATTGATAAAAGGTGTGTTACCGGGAATTGTTTTATTTATTTTTTTCTCTAAATTTGATTATCATAAATTGAAAAATTGGGTATGGCCAATTTTTATTGGCATGATTTTTTTACTTATTTTAGTTTTTGTTCCTAATATTGGTTCTACTTTTGATACTAAGGCTCATAGTTGGATAGCTTTACCTTGGTTTTCTTTTCAGCCTTCTGAATTTGCCAAACTTGGTTTAATAATTTTTATGAGTTATTTTTTGGTAGAAAAAAAAGAAAAATTAGAAAGTTTTCAAGAAGGATTTTTACCAGTTTTAATTTGGGCAGCTTTTCCTTTACTTTTAGTTTTATTACAACCAGATTTAGGAACTCTATCTATTTTGTTTGTAATATTTTTTGGTATTTTATATGTAGCTGATATAAAATGGCAATATTTATTGAGTTTGATTTTATTTAGTATTGCAGGATTTGTTGTGATGATTTTATTAGCTCCTTATCGTGTTAATAGATTGATGAGTTTTCTTTATCCAGAACATGATCCACAAGGAGTAAGTTATCATATCAATCAAGCTTTTTTGGCTATTGGTTCAGGTGGTTTATTTGGTAGAGGAATTGGTAAATCTTTACGAAAATTTCAATATTTACCAGAAGTTGCTGCTGATAGTATTTTTCCAGTGATTGCTGAAGAATTAGGTTTTTTCTTTGTTATTGGTTTTATTATTTTATTGTTTTTAATAGCTTCTCGTGGTTTAATGATTTCCAAAAAAGCTCCAGATCAATTTGGTAGATTGTTATCAGCAGGAATTATTATTTGGTTTGTTTTTCAATCTTTTTTAAATATTGGCGCTATGGTTGGACTAGTACCATTAACTGGTATTCCATTACCTTTTGTTAGTTATGGCGGTACTTCATTAGTAGTTGCTATGACAGCGCTTGGTATTTTAATAAATATTAGTAAACAAGTAAAAAGATAAATTTTAAATTATGAAAGTAGTATTTTCTGGAGGAGGAACATTAGGTCCAGTAACACCGCTTCTGGCTATTAAACAAATTATTCAAGAAGAATTTCCTGAAACAAGTTTTGTTTGGTTGGGTACCAAAAATGGTCCAGAAAAAATTTTAGTAGAAAAAGAAAATATTTTGTTTAGTGTTTTGAATACAGGAAAATTTCGTCGCTATATTTCTTTTTGGAATATTATTGATATTTTTAAAATTATTGGAGCTTTTTTTCATTCTTTATATTTTATTTGGCGAGAAGAACCAGATGTTTGTATTTCAGCTGGTGGTTTTACTTCTGTACCTCTACATTGGGCAGCTTGGATTTTTGGAGTACCTACTTGGGTACATCAACAAGATGTGAAAGTAGGTATGGCAAATAAAATGATGGCTTCAGTAGCGACTATTATTACTACAGCTTTGGAAATAAATTTAAAAAATTTTTCTAAGAAAAAAACCATTTGGTTAGGCAATCCAGTGCGTCAAGATATTTTATTAGGAGAAAAGAATAGAGGTTTTGAATTGTTTAATTTAGATAAAAAAATACCAGTTGTATTTGCTACTGGTGGGGGAACAGGTTCTATGCGAGTGAATCAATTGATTGTGCAATCTATTCAACATTTAAAAGGTAAAGCACAAGTTCTTCATTTATCTGGCAAAGAACGCCCTCAAGAATTAGTTAATCGCGCTGTAAAATTATTTAGTGATTATTATCAAGTGCATCAATTTTTTACCGATGAAATGAAAGATGCTTATGCTGTAGCTGATATTGTTATTTCACGGGGTGGTTTTGGGAGTATTACAGAAATGGCAGCTTTGGGAAAGCCAGCAATTCTAATACCAAAACCCGGACATCAAGAAGAAAATGTAAAATTTTTGGAAAAAGCTGGAGCAGTAATTTTGGTTGATGAAAGAACTTCTGATGGTAATTTTTTAGCTAAAACTATTCGAGAACTTTTGGATGATGATATAAGAAAAAGACAATTAAGTAATAATTTACAAAAAATAATGCCTTTGGCTAAAGCAGAACATATTTTGAAATTATTTTCTGGTTTGGTAAAAAAATAAAATAATTTTAAACAAAAGTTTTATATTGACAAATTTAATAGAAGAGTATATAATTTTTTTTAAATTGGGTAACAGACAAAATAAATATTAATTTATAAGTACATAGTTTCCCATAGGTCGAAATTTAATTAAATTAATTACCAAAACAATTGGAAACTATAATATGGCTTATAATAATGATAAACAAATGTTTGCTGTAGATCTTAGTTGCGCAAAATGTGGCAATCATATTTCACAATTACCTTTTCAACCATCAGGAGATCGTCCAGTATATTGTGCAGATTGCAATCGTGCTTTTCGTCAAAATAATCGCAATAACAATCGTGGCAATTTCAATCGTGGACCTCGTCAGATGTTTCAAGTTGATTTGAAATGCGCAGATTGTGGAATCGCAATTACTGAATTACCATTTCAACCAACAGGGGACAAACCAGTTTATTGCCGTGCTTGTTTACAAGCAAAACGCGCATAGTCTTTATTAAAAATTATCCAGCCTTTTATTTAGAGGGCTGGATTTTTTTTATATTTATTTTTATTAACCAGGAAATTAATTTAATTATAGAAAAAATAATTAAAGGTATAAATATTATTAATAAAAATTCTTGGAAAGTTATAGAGGTGAAATGGAAGATTTTTCTTAACGGCGCTAGATAAATAGTTGCTAATGAAAAAGTTAATGTTATAAATGAAATAATTAAAAGGAATTTATTAGATTTTATTTGTTCCCATTCACGACTAAAAATAATAATTAAAATTTGAGAAATTACTAATGATCCAAAAGCAAGAGTGCGACCATGTTCAAACTGTTGTAATTTAATTACATAGTAATAATAAAAAGAAAAACTAATTAAAGTAATTGCTAAACCTTGAACAATAATTTTAGCCCAAAGTTTTGGATTGATCAAAGGCTCAGTAGTTGGACGAGGTGGTTCTAACATTAAATCATGTTTAGCTTTTTCTCGTTCAAAACCAAGCACAGAAGCTGGATCACAAATCATTTCTAAAAAGATAATGTGAATTGGCATGAAAATTAAATCTTGTCCAAAAGCTAAAGGTAATAAAGACATGCCAACAATAGGAATATGAAAAGAAAATAAAAAAACAAAAGCTTGACGAATATTATCATAAATTCTACGTCCTTCTTCAATAGCTTTTACAATTGTTGAAAAATTATCATCCAAGAGAACCATTCCTGAAGCCGCACGAGCAACTTCAGTTCCGCGAATTCCCATAGCAATACCAATGTTAGCTTTTTTAAGAGCTGGAGTATCATTAACTCCATCACCAGTCATAGCTACAATTTCGCCATGTTTTTGAAGAGCTTCAACAATTAAATATTTTTGCTCTGGTTGGACTCTCGCAAAAATATCGTGATGTTTAACTGATTTATAAAGTTCAGCAGGAGACATTTTTTCTAATTCAATTCCTGATAAAATTTCTTCATTATGTTTAAGATTTATTTGTTCAGCAATAGAATGAGCTGTAAGTTTATTATCCCCAGTAATCATAATAATTCTAATACCAGCTTTTTGACAAAGATTAATTGCTTCTTTAACACCTTCACGAGGTGGATCACTCATAATAATTAAACCAACAAAGTTAATATTATTTAAGGTTATTTCATCACAGTCAATCATTTTTCTTTTACCAACAGCAATGACTCTATAACCTTTTTCAAAATTTTCTTTTAACACTTTTTCAATTTTTTGTTTTTCTTCATTAGATAAATTAGAATATTTAATTAGTGATTCAGGAGCGCCAGCTGTATATTGCCAACATTCATTTTTATTATTTTCCCAAATATGATTGACTAATTTAGTATTAGAATCAAAAGATGAATCAGTAACTAATCTATGTTTAGCAAAAAATTTTTGAGTATTAATGCCAATTTCTTTTGCATATCTTTGAACTTCAATTTCAATAGGATCAATGGCAACTTGTTCAAGAGATAATAGGGAAGTGTGAATAAAATCTAAAAAATCTTTTTTATGTTTTTTAGCTTCATTAGGAGTAAGAATTTTATTTTTGAAATAAATTTTTTTGAGAGTCATTTTGCCTTCAGTCAGAGTTCCAGTTTTATCAGTACAAATAACAGTTGCCGAACCGAGAATTTCTACCATTGTCATTTCTCGGATTAAAGTTTTATGTTTGGTCATACGCCAAACGCCCATAATTAAAAAAACAGAAAAAACTACAGGAAATTCTTCTGGAATAAGAGCAATAGCAATTGTCAAACCATTGAGCAAGCCTTTTGTAAAACCACTTTGCAGAGAAAAATATAAAGTTACACTAGCTGCCACTAAAAAAGCTACAATGGCAATATACTTGACTAAATTATGAACTTTCTTTTGTAAAGGAGTTTTTAAAGTTTTTATTTCTTCTAATAAATCTCCAAGTTTTCCATATTCAGTATTGTTGCCAGTTTTTTCCACCACTATATAACCTTCGCCTTGATTGACTAGTGTTCCTTGAAAAACTCTATTATCATTGGTTATTTCAGATATTATTTCTGATTTAGTCACAGAAATTGCTTCACCAGTTAAAATAGATTCATCAATTTGCAATCCAGATGAACGAAGAATAAATCCATCAGCAGCAATTTTATCTCCTGCGGTTACAAAGATCAAATCTCCGGGTACTAAATATTTTGATTCTAATTGTTTGCTTTGATTATCTCGGAATACTGTACAATATTGGGTCATCATTTTATCTAATACTTTAATAGCTTTATCAGTTTTAGTTTCTTGAATAAATTCTATAATAATTATGGAAATTATTGAACAGATCATTATAAAAGCTTCAAAATGGTCGCCAATAAAAAAATAAACTGTAGCAATAGCTATAATTAAAATTATCATTGGTTCACTAATAATTTTAAAAAATCTTCCATACCAAGTTTTTTGTTTTTTAGCTTGGCGAATGTTTGGTCCATATTTTTCCATTATTTCTTTTGCTTTTGCAGAAGACAGACCTTGATAATTTTTATTTGTTATTAAATTCATAAAATTTAATTTTATCATTGTTTTTATTTTAGCAAAGAATGGGATTGATGACAATTAAAATAAAAAAATACTTTATTGTTTATAAAGTATTTTTGTGACCCGGGCGGGATTCGAACCCGCGACCATCAGCTTAAAAGGCTGTTGCTCTACCAGCTGAGCTACCAGGCCATACTTATTTAATTTTTTATTTTTTAATCAATATCAATTTAAAAGGCTGTTGCTCCCTGCCTACCGATAGGTAGGTACCAGCTGAGCTATCAGATTTTAACTTTATTATATTGAACAAGCTTGGACATAGACAATAAAGCAAAATTATTATATACTACATCTTGTAAAAAATCAAGTATTAATCCTTAAAAACAGTGGATAAATTTATGTTAAATAAAAATTATTTGGCAAAAGTACGAAAAAATTTGTTAGCTTATGCTAAACAAAGACACGAAGTAATTAAACAATCAGGTGATGCTCAACAGCACGCTAAAAAAGCTATTTTTGCTCTTCAACGAGATGATATAAAAGTGGCAGAAGAAAATTTAGCATTATCTAAAAAAATATTACAAAATTTGGTAAAAAAATTTATGAAAGTGAAAGGACTGCTTGAAGAAGGATCATACAAAGCTGCTCGAGAAGAATATGTAGAAGCAGTATTATTTAGTCAATTTCATGCTGGAGAAAAATTGAATGAAATAAAAGATATAAAAGTGGATGATGATGCATTTATTTCTGGTCTTTGTGATATTCCGGGTGAACTTTATCGTTATGCTATTAAATCAGCGACTGAAAGAAATTTTAAAAAAGTAAAAGAATGTTATAAATTAGCTGAAGAAATTATTGGTGAACTTGTAGGTATGGATCTCACAGGTTATAATCGTCAAAAGTTTGATCAAGCAAAACAAGCTTTACATAAATTGGAAGTAGTTGTTTATGAATTAAGTTTGCGTGATGATAAATAATTATCATGAAAAAAATAATTAAAAAAATTATTCCTAAAAAAATCCTAAATTTAAGGCATTTATTTTTTGCTTGGTGGGGGAGTATTAAATTTCGTCATCCTTCAGAAGAATTGTTAGTGATTGGTATTACTGGTACTAGTGGAAAGACTTCTTCAATTCATTTTTTGCGTCAAATTTTAGAATTTACAGGATTCAAAGTGGGTAGTTTGAGCACTGCTGATTTTTATATTGATGGTGAATTAAAATTAAATGACAAAAAAATGACTATGGTAGGTAAATATTTTATTCAAGAAAAATTAAGAGAAATGGTAAATAAAAAATGTGATATTGCGATTGTAGAGACTACTTCTGAAGGTTATTTACAATATCGTCAACGATTTATAAATTATGACACAATAGTTTTGACTAATCTTTATCCAGAGCATTTAGAATCACATGGAGGTTTTGAGAATTATAAAGCGGCAAAATTAGGAATTTTTGAGTATGTGAGCAAGTGTAGAAGAAAACAAGGGCTTAAAATAAATAATTTAGGATATAAGACTTGTATAGTAAATAGTGATAATGATTATGCTAAAGAGTTTTTACAATTTAATTTTGAAAAAAAAATAACTTTTGGATATAAATCTTCACTTTCATCTTCTGTATTTTATATGTTAGATAATGTTAAAACTACAAAAGATGGATTGCAGTTTATTTTGAATGACACACAATTTTTTGCTTCACTATATGGTGAACATAATGCAGAAAATTTAGCCGGAGTGATTGCTGTGGCTAAAAGTTTAAATATTTCAGAAGAAAAAATAAAATTAGCAATAACGCAGATTAAATCGCCTCCGGGTAGATTGGAATTTATTGTCGAAGCAGAAAAATTTGGTTTTCAAGTAATTGTTGATTATGCTTTTGAACCAGTTGCTTTACACAGACTTTACCAAGTAGTAGATTTATTAAAACCGCAAAGAATTATTCATGTGTGTGGTTCTACTGGTGGAGGTCGTGATAAAAGTCGACGAGAACCAATTGGAAAATTAGTAGGAGAGAAAGCTGATATTTTTATTATTACTAATGAAGATCCTTATGATGAAGATCCACAAGAAATTATGAAAAGTGTAAAAATAGGCGCTCTAAGTATTGGAAAAAAAGAAGGAGAAGATTTGTTTATGATTTTGAATAGAGAGGAAGCAATTTCAAAAGCTCTAGAGATTGCAAAAATAGGAGATTTAATTTTAATAACAGGAAAAGGAAGTGAACAAAAAATGTGTTTAGCAGGTGGTAAAATGATTGATTGGGATGATCGGGAAGTAGTAAAAAAATATTTGGAATTAAAAAAATAATTTTTAATTTACATATTTTATGAATCTAGAAAAGTTTATAACTTTGAAAGAAGGAGAAAAAGTAATTGAAATTATAAAAAGAGCGGGAATAACTTTATTTTGGGATTGGTTTTTAGTTTTTATTTTATTAGTAACTCCATTTTTTTTCATGTTTTGGTTGTTTCGTCATGATTGGTGGGGAATAACTTTATTTATTTTACCAATTGTTTTAAGTTTATTTTTAATTGTCAAAATTATTTTTGTTTGGCAAAGAAATATTTTTATTATTACTACACATCGACTTGTGGATATCAATCAAAAAGGTTTTTTTCATAAAGAAATTTCCAAAATAACTTATGATCAAGTAGAAGATATTTTTGGAAGTATTAAAGGTTTTTGGGGGACACTTTTTCGTTATGGTAAAGTAATAATTCAGACTGGTAATGGACAAATAGAAATCATAGTAGATAAAATTAAATCTCCTATTCAGATTCAAGAAATAATTCAAGATAATAGAGATCGTTTTATGAGTAAATATGTGCATAATTATAGTGAAGATGTAGCAGAGAATATTAGAGATCAAATTTATGAATTGGAATTAACTGATCTTTATAAAATTAAAAAAATTGTGAATAAAAGAATTACTAAATTAGAATCAGTAGAAGAAAATGAAGAATAGTTTGTCTTGTTTTTTTATTTTTATTTTTGTGGTATAATTTTGTTTATGAAAACAAAAGAAAAAAATAAGATAAAAAGTGTGCTTTCTTCACGCTGGTTTTTAGTAATTGCTTTAATAATTGCAGTATTTTTTGCTTTTTCTTTTGCTCGAGCTTATTACCAAGATTATAAAGTTAGACAAGAGATTGAATTACTCAAAGAAGAAGTGAAAAGTTTAGAAATAAAAAAATTAGAATCAATGGAAATTTTAAAATATGTTACTTCAGATAGTTTTGTTGAAGAAAAAGCTAGAATAGAATTAAATATGAAACAACCGGGTGAGCAAGTAATGATTTTTAACAATGTAAATAATTCAGAAAAAGAAGAATCTTTTGTTGAGGATAAGAAAAATGTCTTGAAAAATCCTATTAAATGGTGGTATTATTTTATTCATAAAGATATTTAAAAATATTAATTTATTAAATTTAATTTTAATTTAAAAAAGTATGGAAGAAAAAATAAAAAAGGAGGAGGTCAAAGAGGTGAAGTCAAAAAAAACTAATACAAAAACTGATTCACCAAAAGACATGTTAAAATATTTTGGTTTCGGTTTATTAGGTATTTTGGTTATCTTTTTATTAATATCGACGGTTGTTTCTGTAAGAGCAGTAAAAAATCTTTCTCAAAATTCTTTTGTTTTAGGAATGAGTAAGGTTTTGAATCTTTCAGTTGCTGAAATTAATGGTGAAAAAATTAGTTATAATGATTATGTAGAAGATTTAAAAACTTTAAATAAATTTTATAGCAATCCACCAGAGGGTTTAACTGTACCAACCAGTGAAGAAATTTCTGATCAAGTTTTGAGTCGTCTTTTGGCTAATAAATTGATCAATAAAACTGCTAAAGAATATGGTGTTAAAGTAACAAATGAAGATATTACTAATTTTAAGGATAGCTTATTAACACAATTTCCTAGTGAAGCTGAAGCTAATAAAGAATTACAAGATCGTTATGGTTGGACTTTGGAAAAATATATAGAAAGAGTAGGAAAACCAATTTTATTAGAACAAAAATTACAAACTGCTTTTAGTGAAAAAACATTGGATAATACAGATGAGTTTGCAGTAGAGGAAGTTAGAGCTAGCCATATTTTATTTATGGAAGATGAAAAAACTACAAAAGAACAAGCTAAAACAAAAGCTAAGGAAGTTTTACAAAAGATCAAAGATGGAGCAGATTTTGCAGAAATGGCTGCTCAATATGGTGTTGATAGTACCAAAGATGAAGGTGGAGATCTTGGTTGGTTTTCTAGAGGTATAATGATACCAGAATTTGAAGAAGCAATATTTGCTATGGAAAAAGGTCAACTTGCTGATGATTTAGTTGAAACTTCTTTTGGATATCATATTGTAAAATTGGATGATAGACGTTTTGTGCGTGATTTTTATACTTATATGAATAATCAGTTGATGACAGCTAAAATTAAAATTAATTTACCAATTAACAATCCATTTGAATCTTTAAAACAAACTCAACAAACAGAACCAATAACTATTGAAGTAGAGGATAGTGAAGAAAATACAATTTCAGAATAAAAAATAAAGTCTCGAGAAATCGAGACTTTATAAGCGGAATTAGTATAGTGGCAGTACATTAGCTTCCCAAGCTAAGAGCGCCAGTTCGATTCTGGTATTCCGCTCAAATAAAAATTTCGTTTTAATAAGCGAAGTTTTTTATACCCAATTTTTGGGGTAAGGGTATAAATAGCTAATGGCTAAATATACCCCCACCCCGTCCTCCTTAGTTTAGTTCTTGATTTAGATGAGGGTTGCTACAGGAATTAGTTTTAGGATTGCTTCTCCATCAGTACCTGTAGAATTAAGTTCTAATGAAACTTTACCAACCGGTGACCAATAGGAGATGTAATGACAACCCGTGTATTTTCGGAATAGAGCAAGATCAATTCCTTTAGTTTTTAAACCGGGTTGAAAACTAAGGTCTTCTTTACGAACGCCGTAGACTTTTCCATCTGAACCACTGAAGGCTAGAATGTTTGGATTGTCCAACTTAGTTCTAATGATCAGAATGATGTGTTCAACATAATTCATGATGTACCTCCCTTAATTTGTTGTTAATTGCAAGTGAATTGAACTTTTGTTTTTTAATAATGAACATTATTTTCCTCATCTTTTCAAAGAACCTAGTGAATGAACAATATTTATTTGCTCATTCCCATAAGTATTTGAAAAAACAAAATCCCGTTTTTGACGGGATTTATTATTTTTTTATATATTAAAAATTAACCCGTCTGTTGAAAAGTTTTCTTGATCTTTTTATTGGTATTAAATTTTTTTGTTATATAAAACATATAAAAAAATAAAAACTGCCCTTATAAGGGGGCAGTTTTGTTTTCTTGAGGAAGAAAAACTACCAGGAAAAAACTTCCGGGTACTTTTTCTTGTTCAAATTGTAAGAAATACTATAAAGCATATTTAATAATTTAATAATACCTTAGGTTTGATTAATTGACAAGTAGATTATCCACAATAGTATTTATTTATTAATTAATTGCTTTTTCAATTATTTTAAGTTAAGATAAAAGTGTTCTAGATATTATGAATAAAAAAATTTTGATAATTTTAATAATTAGCTTATTAATTTCGGTTGTAATTTTTTGTTGGTTTTTTTATCAGCCAATAGAAAAGAAGACAGTTAATCAAAAGTTGATTGATTTTTTAGTTTTACCAGAAACACAAAATATCAATTTAGGAGCAGAATCTATTACTATTCCTTCAGTTTCATTGTGGATAGTAGGCGATATTATGCTTGATCGGAATGTTCATAAAAAAACTCAAACTGTAGGTCAAGGAAATTATAATTTCCCTTTTGAATTATTTAGCACAAATACTTTACAATATGATTTTAGAATTGCTAATTTGGAAGGACCTATCACAAATAATAAATCTGTTGTTACTCCTAATAACTTAAGTTTTACTTTTTCACCAAATTATTTAGAACCTTTGAAAAATAATTTTAATATTGTTAATTTAGGAAATAATCATACTCATAATTTTGGTCGTAAGGGTTTAGCTCAAACTCATAATTATTTAACTGATTTTGGTATTAAATATTTTGGCGATCCATATAATACTACTAGTTCACTTAGTTTAATTATAGAAAAAAATAAGATTAAGATTGGTTTGGTTGGTTTTCATCAGTTGATTGGATATGGTTTTGATTATTTTTTAGAGGAAATAAAAAATTTGCGTCCTCAAGTAGATTTTTTAATTGCTTTGCCACATTGGGGAATAGAATATAATAATACTAATCCAGGACAGTTACAAAAAACTCAAGCTCGACAGATTGTTGATGCTGGAGTAGATATGATTATTGGTACGCATCCTCATGTGATTCAGCCAATTGAAAAATACAATGATAAATTAATTTTTTATAGTTTAGGTAATTTTATTTTTGATCAATATTTTTCTCCAGAAACTATGCGTGGTTTGACTATAAGTTTAAATTTAGAAAAAGCTAGTGATAAAATTATTTCTACTTTGGAATTATTACCTATAAAATTAAATTTAGATTATCAACCTTATTTTGTTCAAAATCAAGATAAACAAGATATTTTGGATTTTATTGCAAATAATTCTTGGGTAGATGAAAATATTAAAGAACAAATTAAATTAGGAATTATTAAATTTTAATTTATGCTTAAAGATTCAGATTTTTTAAAAATTAGAACAGCTGTACCAATTGAAAATACGGCTCAAGTGAGACAAGCTATGATTGAAGCTGGAGCTGGACAACAGGGAAATTATGCTGGTTGTAGTATTACTATTCGTTCTACAGGTCGTTTTTTACCTTTGGCAGGAGCTAAGCCAACGATTGGTGTTGTAGGAAAAGAACAAGAAGTAGAAGAAGATATTATTGAAATGCTTTGTCATAAAAATAAAGTTAAAAATGTTATAAAGGCTTTGAAAAAAGCACATCCTTATGAAGAACCAATGATTGATATTATTCCTAAGTTGGAAATTAATTAATGCCCTCTTAGTTTAGTGGTAAAACAGTGGTATCGTAAACCATAAATGTCAGTTCGATTCTGGCAGAGGGCTCTTAAATAATTTTAAAATACTTTATTTAATTTATAGTTGTTATTTGGAATGATAAAGAATAAACGAGAATGACAAGTGGAGGCGGACGGGAATTATTATCTTTTTTGTCATTCCCGCTCTCTTCTTTGTCATTCCCGCGAAAGCGGGAATCTGTAACATCTTAATTAATTTTTTAATAAAACACTATTTTTTAATCTATGTTCTATTTGTTTTTATAATTTTATTATTCTTTCTTATATTATATTTACTGGATTCTCGTTTTGCGCCTTCGCTATAGCTTCAGCGACACACAGCCACGGGAATGACAGGTGGTTTTGCCAACACCCCCTGCACCTACTTTCGTCTTTAGCGAGACAGGCAAGGGGGAAATAGACTTTTCATCTTCGGCGAGCTATGAGCAAGGGGGAATAATCTCCTCCACCTTTAACAAGACGAACAAAAAAATATTCTTTCTCAGTGTTTTATTAAAAAATAAAAAACAAGAATCTAGCATTAGCTAGTGTTTTTATTTTCTTGTTTTTTATTTTGTGCTATAATAATTGTAAGGTTTAAAAAGATTTTAATTAGAAATTTTCGTTTACCGAAAATGATAAAGGATTTATGATTAAATTAAAAAATGTTTCCAAAAGATATTCCAAAGATAGTATTGGTTTAGATCATGTGGATTTACATATTGAAGCAGGGGAGTTTGTGTCTGTTGTTGGACAAAGTGGTACAGGTAAAACAACCTTGATCAAACTTTTGATTGCTGAAGAACGCCCTACAGTTGGTGAAATAGAAATTGGTGGTTGGGATATTACTAAAATTCCTTATCGAGATATTCCATATTTACGCCGTCAGATAGGAGTAGTTTTTCAAGATTTAAAACTTTTGCCTAAAAAAACTGTTTATGAAAATGTAGAATTTGCTCTTGAAGTTGGAGGCACTTCTTATCATCGTATAAAAGAAATTGTTCCTAGACTTTTAGATATTGTTGGTTTATTACATAAAAAAGATAAATATCCGTATCAACTTTCTGGTGGTGAACAACAGCGTATTGTAATAGCGCGTTCACTTGCTCATCGTCCTAAAATTTTAGTAGCTGATGAACCAACTGGCAATCTTGATGCAGTAAATACTCAAGAAATTATTGAAATTTTGAAAAAAATAAATGAATTTGGAACAACTGTTGTGTTAGTTACTCATAACAAAGATATTGTTAACCAACTTCGTAAAAGAGTAATAACTCTTCATGGAGGTAAAATTATTTCTGATGAAAAAACTGGTAAATATAGATTGTAATTTATAAATGTAATTATAAAAATTAATTTAATAAAGATTATTTCCGTGAAAGCGGGAATTTAGAATAATAAATTTTTGTTTTTGTAAGATAATAAAAAATATGACAGCTTTTTTTAGAATAATAAAATTTGCTTTACAAGATATTTTTCGTAATTTTAGTTTATCTTTCATGACAGTGATTATTTTGATTTTGATGTTATTGTCAGTTAATATTTTAGTAGTGCTTAATGTTTTGACAGATAAGGCGATCAGTTCAGTAAAAGAACAAATTGATGTGAGTGTTTATTTTTCTTATGATGCATCTGAAGAAAAAATAAAAGAAGTCAAAGATTATGTTGGTTCATTTCCTGAAGTAAATGAAATTATTTATCTAGATCGAGATGAAGTATTACTTCAGTTTAAAGAACAATATAAAAACAATCCTGATATTTTGGCTTCATTGGAAGAATTGGGTGAAAATCCACTTGGTCCGACTATGATTATAAAAACTAAAGAAACAAAAGATTATCAAAAAATTACTCAAGCTTTAGATATTCCAGAATATGAAAGTATTATTGAATCTAAAACTTTTGGAGATACAGAAAAAGCTATCAATAGAATTCAAAACATCACTGATCAAGTAGAAAAATTTGCTTATATGGCTAGTATTTTATTTGCAGTTATTTCTTTCTTTATTATTTTTAACACAGTGAGAGCTACAATTTATTCTCAAAGAATTGAAATTACAATTAAAAAATTAGTTGGGGCAAGTAATTGGTTTGTGCGTGGACCATATATTATTGAAGCTTTAATTTTTTCTTTGATTAGTTTGGGTATAAGTTATTTTTTAGTGATGATTGGAATTTATATAATAGATCCTTATATAGCAATTATTTTTAGTGAATCAAATATCTTGACAAATTATTATAATTCTAATATAATCTTGCTGTTAGGAATTCAGTTTGGAGGAGTGTTTTTATTAGCTATGTTTTCTTGTTTGTTAGCTATGAGAAAACAACTGAAAGCTTAAATACAATTTATATTCCGGGATCGTCTAATGGTAGGACTCCAGGTTTTGGTCCTGGCTATTGGGGTTCGAATCCCTATCCCGGAGCTAAATAAAAATGTTTGTTCAGTAAATTTATGACGAAGTTATAATAGACAGGTTTAATAGTAGGACTCCAGGTTTTCCTGCCTGTCGGCAAGGCATGGGTCATGGCTATTGGGGTTTGAATTTTTATTTTAAAGTTAAATAAAAACATCTAATAAAAGATGTTTTTTGTTTTTGACTAAATGATAAAAACTTTGTATACTAATTTTAACTTAATTATTATAATAGTTAAAATTAAGAAATGTTTTTGAAGAATGTGTTAGAATATAGAAAATATGTCTAGAGAAAATTTAGCTAAAGCAAAAAAAGCAAAAAATGACGAGTTTTACACTCAATATGTTGATATTCAGAAAGAAGTTGAAAGCTATATAGAATACAATCCTGATACTTTTCGTAACAAGATAGTTTATTGTAACTGTGATGATCCATATGAGAGTAACTTTTTCCGCTATTTTGTTTTAAATTTTAAAAGGCTTGGCTTGAAAAAACTTATAACTACTAGTTATAAACCTTCACCGGTTGCTAATACTTTGCTAGAATTGGTTGCGGGGGGGGGGCAACTCTAAGGTAAAGTCTAAAAACAGTTTAGAAGTTACTGCAAATAAAATTATTATAAATTCTGTTGGTGATATAGATGGTGATGGGGAATTTAGTTTAAAAGATATAGCCCAGCAGCTAAAAGAAAATAAAAATAATGAATGGGAACCACTAAAAGAAGATGGTGATTTTCGTTCTGAGGAATGTATTAAATTACTTAAAAAGGCGGATATTGTTGTCACCAACCCGCCTTTTTCGCTATTTCGTGAATATGTGGCTCAACTTTTTGAATATGGGAAACAATTTTTAATTATTGGAAACATGAATGCTATTACCTATAAAGAAGTATTTCCTAAAATTAAAGAAAATAAAATGTGG
>JAAZJX010000016.1 GCA_012800155.1 Candidatus Magasanikiibacteriota bacterium | reverse complement strand
GGGCGGGCAAAAATTCCTTCCCCCCAACCCCCTTCCTTTTTGCCCGCCCGAGCTTAAAAGTTTTTCAAAATTCTGCGTTCGGATTTTCGCTAAAAAAAGTTCGGATTTCGTTCAGCGTTCGGAGCCAAATTTAACGATATGAGCTCATTTTTAAAAGATGAAAGTGTTCACTCGTCTAATCCCGCCACAATTTTTCTGAGAATATGGAGGCGAATATCATAATTCCAAAATTGTTTTTAAATCTTTGTTAAAATATTTTTACTATGAACAATATTATTGATGGTAAAAAAATTGCTAGAAAAATAGAAACCAAATTAAAAAAAGAAATTTCTAACATGAAAACCAAACCAAAATTGGCCATAGTTTTGGTTGGAGATGACTCCCCTTCTCAAGTCTATGTAAACAGAAAAAAAGAAGCAGCCAAAAGAATCGGAATAAATTTTGTTCTTTATAATTTTCAAAAAGATATTAAACAAGAAAAATTAATTTCAGAAATAAAAAATATTCAATCTAAATTTAAGCCAAATGGTTTAATAGTACAACTTCCTTTACCACAACACCTTTATGCTTCAAAAGTTTTAAATGCAATTGATCCTAAAATTGATGTTGATTGTTTAACAGATATCAACCAAGGTAAACTGTTAATGGAAAAACCTTTTGTTGAACCTCCCACACCACTAGCAGTAATTACTATTTTAGAAAATTTAAAAATAAATTTAAAAGGAAAAAATATTGTTATTATTGGTACAGGTGTTTTAGTTGGTAAACCTTTAGCTACCATGTTACTCAATCGTGGAGCAACTGTTATTGGTTGTAATAGTCAAACTAAAAATATTAAACAAAAATGTTTGAATGCAGATATTATTATCACCGCTGTTGGTAAAAAAAATATTTTGACTGCTGATATGGTAAAACAAGGAACAATAATCATTGATGCTGGAATTACTATGCGAAATAAAAAAACTGTTGGCGATGTAGATTTTGAAAATGTTGTTAAAAAAGCTAAATACATAACTCCTGTACCGGGTGGTGTAGGACCAATTACAGTGGTTGAATTATTAGCTAATACTGTAAAATTAAGTAAATTAAAATCCGCTAATTAGCGGATTTTTTGTAAAACATTTTTTAAATCTTCCTTAGTATTTACTTTTACTAATTCTTTTTTTAAATCTTTTATTCCTGAAAGACCTTTGAAATATAATAATAAATGTTTTCGAAAAGTTTTCAAACCAAATTGTTCACCATAATGTTCTAAATGCAATTGCGCATGATTCAAAACAACTTTTTTTATTTCATTAATATTATGTTTTGTTTGTAATTCTTTATTATTTAAAAATATCCAAGGATTACCCAAAGCACCTCGTCCAATCATTATGCCTTCAGCTTGAGTAATTTTCAAACATTTTTCAATATCTTCCTTAGAATTAATATCACCATTAGCAATTAAAGGAATTTTTAAAAGTTTTTTTACTTTTCTAATTTTTTCCCAATTAGCTTTTCCAGAATATCCTTGAATTTTAGTTCGTCCATGAATAGAAATTAAATCTGCTCCTGCTCTTTCTAATTTAGGAGCAAATTCTAAAATTTCCTCATCACTTCCCCACCCCAACCTAGTTTTTACACTTATAGGAATTCCTAAATTTGCGTTTTTAAGAGCTTTTACTATATTTACAGCTCTTTCATGATCTTGCATAAGAGAAGCTCCGGCTAAGTTTTTTTTCGTAATTTTTGGTACTGGACAACCCATATTAATATCTATTCCATCAGGATGATATTTTTCAACAATAATTTTTGCTGCTTGAACCATTTTATTTGGATCACTTCCAAATATTTGAATTACAATCGGTCTCTCAATTTCCTCAAACTCACACATTTTCAAAGTTTTTTCATTTCCTCTAATAATAGCTTCAGCGCTAATCATTTCACGAAAAATAACAAAATTCTTTCCTGCTACTTCACGACATATACGACAAAACGGACTATCAGTCATATCAGCCATTGGTGCTAAAGCAATAATTGGTTTTTTATTTTGAATCCAACTCATAATTTGCTTTATAATTTTGTCATTGCTATAATAAATTCCATAATAATACATTATTTTAATAAATACAAGACAATAAAAATATAAATCATTTCCTTGTGGAAAATTAGAACAATTTATTTTTTATAAAAATGATAAAAATTATTATTTATATTTTCATCTTAATCAGATAATAAGTGGAATAGAAGAAAAAATAATTTTAAATAAAAACTTATTTTCAATTGAATATTTTGAAAAAGTTTATAAAAAAATAATTATAAATTAAAGTCTAAGAAAATAAATAGCTCTCTATTTATTTACTTTGAAAAATTATTGAAAATCTGCTATAATAAAAACTACAAAATTTGAATAAATAATTAAAAAATATGAAAAAAAATCTATTTCTAATTCCCTTATTATCACTAATATTTTTAACTGGCTGTACAGTATATTCTAGTGATAATCCTGGTTTATTTTCCAAAAAAAGAACTTATAAAATAGAAATTATAAAATCTATTGTTAATACAAACTCTTTTCAATATGAAAGCAAAGAACGAGAACTCCTGCCAACTGATCTACTAGACAAAGCTCAAATACAATACGAAAAAAATAATAATAAAATAACTAAACTGGATGGCGTAATTACTACTGCCAGTAAACAATGGAATCTCTATGTCAATGATCAAAAAACTGATTTATCTACTACTATCCCGGGAGATAGTAAAATTGAATGGCGTTATGAAATAAAATAATAAATTTATAATTTTTAATTATTTCTATATGGGAAAAGATAGAATTCAAAAAAAAGAAAACAAGAAAAAATCAACTAAAAGTCTAAAAGAAAAACGCGCTGAAAAAAGAGAAAAATATAAATAAACAAAAAATCACCTTCATTGGTGATTTTTAATTTTCTAAAATATTTTAGGAAAAATTAAAAATATTTAATTGTTAATTTAGCATCAGTAGTTACATTTAATCCTAATTTTCTTAAACCATTTTGATCTCCTGCAGATAAAATATGAGTTGTGTGAATTTCACAATTACGCAAATTTTTTAATTTGTTTAAACATTTTTTAGTAATTTCATTGGTAGAAGCGCTAACTGACAAAGCAATCAAAGTTTCTTCTACATTTAGACTTTCTGTTTTTTCACCTAAAATTTTTGTTTTTAAGTTATTAATATCTTGAATTACAAAAGCTGGTAATAATTTTACTTCATCAGAAACTCCTGCTAATACTTTGATAGCATTCAAAATAGCAGCTGATTCAGCATGTAAAAGTGAAGAATTTTTACCTGTTATAATTTTTCCATTTGGTAATTCAATTGCTACCCCACAAAAAATACCTTTATTACCTTTACCTTTATTTTCAGCATCTATTGCTGCCTGACGAGCTGGTTCTACTACTGCTCGATCATTTTCTTGTAAACCAACTTTTTTCATTATTTCAATTATTCTATTTAAAGTAGTTTTAGTTTCAATACCTTCTATTTTTTCTTTATGATATCTAAAATAACGACGAATTATTTCTTGTTTAGCAGCTTCACGACAAACTTCATCATCAATAATTCCAGAAGCAACCATGTTAACACCCATATCTGTTGGAGAACGATAACCAAATGGTTTATTCTCACCAGTAACTTCTTTCATAAGACTGATTAAAATATCAAAATTCTCAATATCACGATTATAATTTACAGAAGTAATATTATAAGCTTTTTGATGAAAAGGATCTATCATAACCATATCTAATAAATCTGCTGTGGCTGCTTCATAGGCAATATTTATTGGATGTTCAAGCTCAAGATTCCAAATAGGAAAAGTCTCAAACTTAGCAAAAGCAGATTTTATTTTTTGTTTTCTTTCTTGATAAATTTGAGTCAAACAAGTAGCCATTTTTCCAGAATTTGGTCCTGTACCAGTAACAATAATAATTTTATTTTTCGTTTCAATATATGGCTGTTCTAAATAACCTTCTAATACTTTGGGAATATCCAAAGGATAACCAGCAATTGGTTTATGTAAATAAACTTTAACTCCTAAATTTTCCAATTTTCTTTTAAAAATTTCAACATTCTTTTGTCCTTGATAAAAAGTAATCACTACTGAATTAACTTCTAAACCAAAACTTCTAATATCTACAATATCTTTCAAAGTTTGATTATCATAAGTTAAACCAAAATCAGCTCTAATTCTACCTTTTTCAATATCTTTGGTACTAACACAATAAATAATTTCAACATTGTTAAGTTGTTGTAATAATTCAATTTTAGCAGTTGGACGATAACCCGGTAAAACTCGTGAAGCATGTAAATCATAAGAAAGTTTCCCTCCAAATTCTAAATATAATTTATCAAATCTTTTTAATCTTTCTTGAATATGCTTTTTTTGTATTGATAAATATTTATCTGTATCAAAACCTACTTTTTTTACCATATTAAATAAAATTAAAAGACCCTCCGCAGATGGAGGGGCTATTATTGAGAAACAATAACTCGTAGTTCAGCTTCTAAACCATGACCAAATTTTATTTTGATTTTATATTCACCAATTTCTTTAATTGGTTTATTTAAAACTACTTGTTCTGATTTAATATTAGATTTTATTTGTTTTTTTATTTCTTCAACAATTTTTGCTGATCCAATAGCAGAATACAAAGTACCTGTAGCACTAGCTTTAACTTTTATTTCTATTTCTTCACCATCAATTTGAGAAGCTTTTTTTTGATTAGCTTTTAATTCTTGTTCCATCAATTTATTTTCTCTTTCTTCACTTTGTTTAAATTGATTGATCAATTCTTTGGAAGCAATTTTAGCTAATTTTTTTGGTAATAAAAAATTACGAGCATATCCATCTGATACTTCTAGTATTTGTCCTTTATTTCCAGTGCCCTTGATATCTTGTAATAATAAAACTTTCATACTTATGTATAATAACAAAAATTTGATTTTTTAGCAAGAAACTGATACACTTTGTTTAATCTTTATAAAATAATTTTAATAATTTTTATGAAATCAGGTTTTATTGCTCTTATCGGAAGATCAAATGTAGGAAAATCTACTCTTCTTAATACTCTAGTTGGTACTAAAATTGCTGCCACTTCTTTTCGTGCTCAGATGACCAGAAATATTATTCAAGGTGTTATGAATACTCCAGAAGGGCAGGCAATATTTGTTGATACTCCTGGTATTTTTAAAGATCGTAAAAATCCTCTAACTGCTAAACTTACCAACAAAGTAAAAGAAACTATTGAATCAGATCTTGATCTGCTTATTTATGTAGTTGATCCAACCAGAGAAATTGGTGATGAGGAACGCGCTACTTTTGGTATGATCAGACATATTTCTACTCCCAAAATTTTAGTCATCAATAAATCTGATTTACCAAAAAAAGAAAGAAAATATCAAGAAGAGTATGAAAAAATGGCAACAGAATTTGATGCTACCTTTTTTTTATCAGCTCTCCGTAATACTCATGTGCAACCACTTCGTGATAAAGTAATGGAAATGTTACCTGAAGGTGAAGCTATGTACCCTGAAAATCAATTAACTAATATTGATAACTATTTTTGGATTGCAGAAATAATTCGTGAAAAAGTTTTTTCTATTTTTGATAAAGAAGTTCCTTATTCTATCACTGTAGAAGTAGAAAAAATTGAAGACAAGCCAGAAATTATGATTATTTCCGCCAAAATTTTAACTGATGCTGAGCGTTACAAAAAAATTATTATTGGACACCGCGGACAAAAAATAAAAGAAATAGGTCAAATAGCAAGAAAAGAACTAGAAACTTCAATAAACAAAAAAATTTTTCTAGAATTAGAAGTAGAAGTAGATAAACATTGGATAGAAAGAATATAAATTCAAAACCACCAACTAATCATTGGTGGTTTATTATTTATTTAATTATTTTTTTGTTTATTAAAACATTTTTTTCATCATTTTAATTCAACAACTATTGCAAAATTTCCAAAGCCTTTTGAATACCCAAATCAGTATAATTTATTTCACCATTTTTTTCATCAATTGAAATATCTTCATACATATTTTCTAAAACAATATCAGGTTCTATACCTTTTTTATCAATCTGTCTATTTAATGGAGTAAACCAACGAGCTACCGTCAATTTCAAAGCAGAACCATCAGCTAAAACTTGAAAATCTTGAACAGAACCTTTACCATAAGAAACTTCTCCAATCAAAGTAGCTAATTTATAATCTTGTAAAGCGCCAGCCACAATCTCAGAACCAGAAGCTGAACCTCCATCAATTAAAACCACTGTTTTTATTTCTGACAAACGATGAGAACCTCTAGTCTCATATTTATTTTCTGTGCCATCACTAAATTTTTCTAAAACTATCAAACCTTTTTTTACCCACTCACTAGCTATATCTACAGCAGTTTCCAAATAACCTCCGGGATTACTACGCAAATCTAAAATTAAGCCTTGAGGTTTTTTTGCAATAATATCTTTAACAGCTTTATCAAAATTACTCCAAGTATCTTGATTAAAATAATTAATACTTAAATAAGCAATAGCATTATCCATCATTTTCCATTCCACAGTTGATAAAACAATAATATCTCTTTTTACAATAATATCTTCCAAAACATCAGAATCAAAATGTCTAATATTTAATTTAACTGTTGTACCCTTTTTACCTCTAATTTTATTAACTGCTTCATCCAAAGTAATACCAAAAATTTCCTCATCATTAATTTTGAAAATTTTGTCCCCCTTTCTCAAACCAGCTAATTCAGCTGGAGAATTAGGTAACGGCGCTATAACTATTAATTGTCCTTCTCTAATTCCAATTTCAGCTCCAATACCTTCAAATTCACCAGACAAATCATTAGCAAATTCTTTAGCTTTTTCAGGTGAAAAATAAAATGAATTTTGATCTCCTAATCCAGCAACCATACCTCCCATAGCCCCATAAAATAAATCTACTTCATTTACTGGCTGATCTACATATTTTTCTTTAATAATATTCCAAACTTCCCAAAATTGTTCAAAACTAACTTTTTCAGACTTAGTTTTTCCATATAAATCTAAAACTTTACTAATTGAAACTTGACCATTTTCATTTAATAAAGCTGAACGCAAAGTTAAAAATCTACCCAAAATTATGCCAGATAACAAAACTAAAATCATTACTAATCCAAATAATATATATTTCCTACTTTTCATGTTAATAAAATTAAAAAATAAACAGAGCTATTATACTCTGTTTATTTTAATAAAGCAATTATTAATTTATAGTTAATTTTTGTTTACCACCTTCAATTTAAATAATAAATTATTTAGAAGACTGTCCTTTCCAACCTATTTCACCACCACCTTCTTCAATAATTTCTTCAAGAATTTCTGGAGTTATTTCTGTTTCAAACTGAAAATCTTTATTATTATCTCTTGATTTATAACTAATTTTAATTTGTGGTTCACTTTGATCTGTAAAACTTTTAATTTCTACTTTAAATCCTTCTAACTCTTTAATACCATTTGAATTTAAATCAACAAATTTACGCGCTATTTCTTCACCTTTAACTTTAGTAATAAGTTTAACTAAAAAAGAATCAATATTAGGTGTGTGAGAACCAATATATCTTTCTAAAACAGGAAAAATTTCTTCTTCATTTTCTTTTTTCTTTTTTACTAAAGTGTCAAAATTTTTTGCTGTTCTAAAATATTTTTTTATAAGCTCAGCAAAATTAGCAGCCATACGACTATAACCCCAATTTTCTTCTTGATTTTTTTCGCCAGCAACTACTTGATCGCTTTCTTCTACAAACCACTTTAACATTTTTCCTTCTTCCTGAGATTTTATAATTCCTTTTAACAATTCACTATCATCAGTCATACGAAAATCTAAACGCTGATCTACAACAAATTTAGAACCATACTTAAGTCCAGCTTTTTCATTAATATTATTTGTTAATTGTGCTAAATTTTCATATTCCAAAATTTCATCTTCTGTTAAATCTACACCTTCCATTGCAAGAATGGCAGCCTCTCCAGCCCTCTTTCTAGGACTAGCTACAGCAAAACCAGGTTTATTATCTATTCCCTCAATTTCTTTTGATCTAAAATTACTTCCTGTTCCTTTGGCAGCATCCAAGCGTCCAGCTGGTGTTAATTTATCACCATCTTTTTCTCCATGACGAAAAAAACTTAACCGAACTTCTGAATTTATTTTTTTCGGCTCTTTTTCTACAACTGAATCTAATTTAGACTCAGGAATTCTTGAACCTTCAAATGTTTTCATATTATTAATCTTAAAAAATTAAACTTTTCTAATTATACCATTTGTAGCATCAACCTCAACTTCATCACCATCTTTAAAAACATGAGTAGCAATCTTTGTGCCAATTATGCAAGGTTTTTGTAATTCACGAGCAACAATAGACGCGTGACATAATATTCCTCCTTCATTTGTAACAAAAGCCAAAGCCTTTTTCATAATTGGTAAATAACTTGGTTCTGTCATAGGAGATATTATTATCTCCCCCTCTTCAAAATCTTTTAAATCAACCACACTTCTAATTAACCTAACTTTACCTCTAACTTTTCCACCATAAGCTGAAAAACCTTTTAATTGACTTAAATTTTCATATTGATTTGAATTTTGTGTAAAAAAATTATTTTCTAAAATAATTTTTTCTGCTTGCTTCCCAGAAAAAAATTCTATTTGCCAAAATGGAGAATATTTAACATAAAAACAATCTTTTCTTTCCAAAAGAGAATTTCTAGATGGTAAAGATTTTTTTTCTTTTATAAAAGCAATAATTTCAGTATAAACAAGATATTTCAAATCATCAACTTCATAATTACTAGCGTAATTATTTTTGAACCACTCTAAATATCTAGGAATAAATTTCATTTCCCCATTTTTATAAATTACTTCTTCTCGACATCTAGTTTTTTTAGACCATTGTAAAAAATTATCTCTTTTATCTTCATCTAATTCTTCTAACACATTAATAGGATCAAATGAAGCAACAGCTACTGGTAATAAATCTTCATAAAATTTAAAAAGTGTTAAAATATCTTCAAGTAAAAACTCTTCACTTGGTTTGGAAATAAATTTTTCATAATCTGAAACCATTTTATCAAATTCAATATATTCTTTTTCTAAATCTATCTCTCCTTGATTTAATCTTTGCATAAAACTACGAGCAACTGTTTGACGCTGTCCTTCTACTTGAAAATAGTAATAAACACCATTCTTAATTATGGTAATTGCTTCATGCATCATTTCCCCAAAAAATTCTAACATTTTTTCATTCATCATAGACGCAAACACCACTCCTGAACCTACTATTGTATAATCACGCTGATATTTTTCGTATTTTTTCATATTATATTTTTTTAAATCTATAATACTAATTTTTGAGTTATTTTGTCAATCAAAAAACCTATACTTAAAAGTACAGGTTTTTTATTTTATTTATTCCAACGCCAAGCATCATCTTCATCATCATCGTTATTAATAGGTTTATTAAAATCATTAAAATTAACAATTTGATCTGGTTTTATTTTTTTAGGACCATCAATTACTGATTTATTTTCTTTTTTGACTGGAATATTACTTTCTTTATTAATCTGAATATCAGTTAAATCTTGCTTTTTTTTCTTTTTTCTTTTTTTCTTTTTTTTCTTAATCGCTGCTAATTCAGAAGGTTGAGAATTTGTAGTTAAAATTGGTTTCTGAACAATAATTTTTTGTTGATCAGCTTTTTTTTCATTACTAATTGTTGTTGCAGTTGTTGGTAATAAATCATTCAAAGAAACAACTTCTTCTGTCTGAGGAATACTCAAAGCTGGTTCAATGATTTTTTCTTTTTTATGAGAAATAAAATCTTCTTTTGTTTTAGTTTCATCAGCTTCTTTTGTTTCTTCTTCTATTAAACCACTCCAACGCAATATTTTATCTTCAATATTTTCTCTTTTGTTACCATATCTTTCTCTAGAAACACGAACTACTTTATCATAACTTTCTGTAGGATGACCAATTGGACTCATAGTAATAGCACTAAAAGGTTGCGAGGCTACTCCATTTATCATTAATTTTAAAAGTATTTGAAATTTTGGTAAATTAACAATATCTGTTGCTAAAAATGTCGGAGAAAATTCTTTTTCTAATATTTCAGCATCATCGCCACCAATTCTAAAAGTTACTATTGTACCAACATTACCAAAAACTGCATCAGCCACAACTTCATCTAATTGTTTAACATATTGATGAGCCATAATTAAACTCAAACGATATTTACGAGCTTCAGACAAAATATTAACAAAACTTGGTGTAGCAAAGTTTTGAAATTCATCTACATATAAAAAGAAATCTTGTCGTTCTAATTCTGGAGTATCTACTCTTTCCATTGCAGCTAATTGAATCTGAGTAATAAGCATACCACCTAACAAACGACTATTATCTTCTCCTATTCTTCCTTTGGAAAGATTCATAATAAAAATTTTTTTATTATCCATTATATTCCGAATATTGATAGTTGATTTTACCTGAGCTACCATATTTCGAATCACACTAGCTGACAAAAACTGACCGATTTTATTTTGAATTGGAGCTACTGCTTCTTGAGCATATCTTTCATTATAACTTGCAAATTCTACTTGCCAAAAAGCTTTAACAACTGGATCTTTTACAGAACGAATAACTTTTTGACGATATTTTTTATCAGACAAAAGACGATTGATACCAAGTAAAGTTGAACCCGGATAATCTAATAAAGCTAATAAAGTATTGTTCAAAATATATTCCATTCTAGAACTCCATACATCTGGCCAAATTTTTTTGAAAACAGCCATCAATCCTGCTGCTACTAAATGTTTTTGTTCTTCACTTTTAATTTCTAAAATATTAAATCCAATTGGATAATCAGTATCTGCTGGATTGAAATAAACCACATCATTAATTCGAGAAGATGGTATATAATTGATAATTTTTTCAGCAAAATCACCATGAGGATCTACCAATCCAACTCCATGTCCAGCATAAATATCATGAAGAACCATATTTTCCATCATAGTAGTCTTGCCCATACCAGTCTTACCAATTACATACATATGACGACGACGATCATCTAATTTGATCCCAAATTTAACCATTTGATTGCGAAAATTTGTTTGTCCAAAAAAACAGATATCATCTTTGATTGTATCTGGACTTTTAACTTTTTTTAAATACGGTGTTGGCATAATCTATTTATCTAATAAAAATATTATAACACAAAAAAATACTAATTAAAATAGATAATCACCTTAATTCATATTTTCTAAAAAATAACAATCTTATTAAATATTTTTAATTTTTATCTTGATAAAATAGCCTTTATAATTTATTCACTAAATACTTCCACTTCATAAATCCAAACTTCTAAATCACCCTTTTTCCATTCATTAGCTAATAAACCAGCTTTTCTACAAAGTGATGATAAAAATTCTGTCTTATCAGGAATTTGTTCCCAAACTTGAGGTAAATAAGTAGCGCTGTTGTTATCTTTTTTAATAATTATACCTTGTTTAAAAGGAATAATTTTATTTAATAATTCAGCTATAGAAAAATATACTAATTTTTCTGGTTTTGTTAAAATAGAAATTTCAATACTAAGATTTTTTAATTCATCTTCTCTCAAAGGTAAAAAACGATTATCTGCAAAAGCAGCTGACAAAACATTGTCTATAATATCTTGATAAATCTCTTGTACAGGCTCAAGATGACCAATACAACCTCTCAATTCTCCTTTTGTAGATAAAGTTACAAAAGTTCCTCGTTTATCTTTTAATTCTGAATCTAATAATTCTGTATTAGTTAAAAATATTTTATTACCAGTAAGATAATAATTTTCTAAAGTTTGACGAGCTAACTTTAATAAAAATTGTTTATTTTCTTGTTTCATACTTATATAATACGCTAAAAAAAGAAAAAATAAAACCCATTTTTATGTAAATGAGTTTTATAAAAATAATTATACTTTTTTTCTTTCTGCTCTTACTCGATCAACCTCAGTCAAAAGTTGTTTCCGAATGCGAATACTTTTTGGAGTAATTTCTAAATATTCATCTTCAGCAATAATTTCTAAACCTCGTTCAAGAGTTAATTCCATTGGTGGAATAAGTTGAATAGCAATATCAGCATTTGAAGCGCGCATATTAGTTAAATGTTTACCTTTGATAGGATTAACTGTCATATCCCTACCTTTAGCAGTATTACCAATTACTTGACCTTCATAAACATCAATATTTGGTCCCACAAATAAGGTGCCACGATTTTGTAAATTAGCCAGAGAATATGCCAAAACTTTTCCTGTCTCACCAGAAATCATTGAACCAACATCTTGTTTGCTAATTTCACCCACATAAGGCATAAAGCCAATCATTTCACTGCAAAGAATTCCTTCACCTCTGGTATCAATAATAAATTCACTACGATAACCAAGTAATCCGCGAGTAGGAATATGATAAACAAGTCGTGTTTGATTTTGTTTTGGTTGCATAGAAATCATTTGACCTTTTCTTTTAGAAATTTTTTCTATTACTGTTCCAGCTAATTCTTGCGAAATATCAATTGTAACTTCTTCAAAAGGCTCACATTTTATTCCCTCAATTTCTTTAATAATAACTTGAGGTTGTGAAACTTGTAATTCAAAACCTTCACGACGCATATTTTCCAGTAAAATTGCAATATGTAATTCTCCTCTTCCATAAACTTTATAAAAATCTACAGCAGAAAAATCAATTTTCAAACCTACATTTACTTCTAATTCTTTTTCTAATCTTTCTTTAATTTGACGACTAGTAACAAACTTCCCTTCTTTTCCAGCAAAAGGAGAATTATTAACCAAAAAATTAAGTGAAATTGTTGGTTCATCAATCTTGATTGCTGGCAATAAAGGAGTTTCTTTATTCACACAAATAGTATCTCCAATATAAATATCAGCTAAACCAGCGATCATCACAATATCACCAGCTACTACTTCATTTACTTCTTTACGATTAACACCTGTAAAAGAAAAAAGATTAGTAATAGTGCCAGAAATAATTTCTCCTGTTTGTTTCTTCACAAAAATCTTTTCTCCAACTTTAACTTTTCCTTGATAAACTCGACCAATACCCATACGACCAAGATAATTATCATAAGCTAAATTAAAAGGTTGAAAAACAAAAGGTAAATTAACTTCAGCTTTAACTGGTGGTACTACTTTTAAAATAGTATCCAAAAGTGGATCTAGATTTGACGACTCATCAGTTAAATTCATTTTAGCAATTCCCTGTTTAGCAATTGTATATACAGTAGTAAAATCTAATTGTTCATTACTAGCACCAAGATCCATAAACAATTCTAAAACTTTATCTTTAGTCCATTCAGGACGAGCGGCTGGTTTATCAATTTTATTAATAACCAAAATTGGTTTTAAACCTAAAGCCAAAGATTTTCGCAAGACAAATTTAGTTTGTGGCATTGGACCTTCTTGAGCATCAACTACTAATAAAACAGAATCAATAGAACGCAAAACGCGTTCTACTTCTGAACCAAAATCAGCATGACCAGGAGTATCTACAATATTTATTTTAGTTCCTTTATAAAAAACAGAAGTATTTTTGGAATAAATAGTAATACCGCGTTCTTTTTCTAAATCATTAGAATCCATAGAAATACTCTCATCAGTCACCATACCAGTTTGACGCATCAAAGCATCAGTCAATTTTGTTTTACCATGATCTACATGCGCTATGATTGCAATATTTCTTATTTCCATAATTAAAATATATTTTTCAAATTAGAAATAACGGCAAAATTATATATTATAAAGAACTTTTTGTCAATATTTTAGCCAAAAATTGACTAATTATTAATTTTAAATTTAATTAAAATATGTTATAATAAAAAATATTATTATTTTATGCAAATTCCTTACCGTAAACCGGGAAAATACATGACGCAAAAGCCTGATCACAGTTTAACTCAAGCTAAATTTAATGAATTACAAAAAAAATTAGATAAACTTTATGCCACTCGACCTCAGGCTGCCAAAGAAGTTACTCGTTTAGCTGAACTTGGAGATTTCTCAGAAAATGTAGAATATCAACTTGCCAAAGGACGATTGCGTCGTATCAACCAAAATATTTTAGAACTTGAATTTACTTTAAAAAATGCTGAGATAATCACTCCAACTAAAAATAATAAAATTGTTAACTTAGGACATACTGTCATGTTAGAAATAAATAATAAAATTAAACATTACCAAATACTTGGCTCAGCTGAAACTAACCCCAATAAAAATATTATTTCTCAAAATTCTCCTCTTGGCTCAGCTTTATTAGGAAAAAAAGTTGGTGATGAAATAGAAATAAAACTCAAAGACAAAACTGTAATTTATAAAATTTTAGAAATTAAATAAAACATTCTAAATCAATTAGAATGTTTTTATTTAAAAAATATATTTTACTAACTATCACTACTATTTTAATAATTATTTATAATATTTATTCTGTAGCTAACATAATTTTACCACATTTTCCACTTACATTTTCAGCCACTCTCATAACCTCATCTATTTGTGGTTCATAAGCAATAATTTGATCACCGTTTTTAAGTTCAATAGCCACTAATTTACTATGAGTTTGAAACACTGATTTTACTTCACAATTATTAAAAACCTCTAAAACCATATCCCAATCACTATTAGCTTCGTTAGTAAAATTTCTACCATCAGGAGTAGCGCATTGAAGCGGAAGAGATTCCATAATAAAAAAACCAGCTTTAACACAATCATCAAAATTGACAATTTGTTCTAATAATTTTTTGCATTTTTCACGACTCGCCTCATCACTTTTTGGTAAACAATCATTTAATTCTGCTTTTATATCTACAAAATCTAAATCTTCATTAAGTAAATCAACACTATCTACTGTTATTGTTCCTAAACTCTGATAAACATCATCAATCTCTAAAACTAAAACACCTTCAACAATAATTTTTGCACCCAAATCTATTGTGCTTAAAATATTATAATTATCGTCTGAATTGTTTAAATGATAATAATCCCCTTTTTCATCCTGCAATCCATATAAACAAATATCACTATGAGGTAAATTTATATCTTTAACCGGCAAACAAACAAAAGTTCCAGAAAAAACAGCTTGAAAAAATTTTTCTTCTGCAATATTCCAAAGTGAATAAAATCTAGAATATTGTTTATGAGTAACAATAACTCCCTTTAAATTATCTTTAACAAAAAAATAACCCGACCCCATTTGTTCAATAAAATCATACCCCTCATCTTTCATAAAGGTTTTTATAATTTCTACTCCTTGATCGCTCTTAGTTAAATATTTATTTTCTTCACTAGACAACTTTACCAAATCTTTTCCAGCAAAATTAAGCTGAAATATTCCTTTTATTTGTGGAAGAGGGTTACCTTCTTGAAAAATAACTGGTGAATAAACAAATATACTGATCCCTAAAACTATTAAACAGACAATAATCACTCGCAAAATATTTCTTTTCATAAAAATTTAAATTATTAAATTAATTAATTTTATTATAACAAAAATTATTTAGTTTAACAATTAAAAATAAAACAAAGTCTTTAAACTCTGTTTTATTTATGCTCGGTGGGCGGGGCTCGAACCCGCGACCCATTGGTTACAGTTAACTTTCTCTTACAAGAAAGACTGGACTATTTCATCACCCTCGTTGCTGGAAACAGATAATTCTGTTCACTACTCGATCAAGTCGAGACGTTCGGGTGCGGAGCGCTTCGACAATCCACTATAAAGTGGAAAGCCTACTCCCCGAAGGGATAGTCTCTGAACCTTCCTATTCTTCCGCTTTCAAAATAACTCTCTAATGAAAGTACTATTTTTGAAATGCTTTTTCTGAAAGAAAAATAGGCTTGGATGCTGATTGCCCTCTCTTTAAAAAGAGATAGGGGTTCCAGCAGTTCACTCCGTTATTCATCTCAGCATTACTACTAAGAGCTGCCACCTGACAGCCAATTGCTCTACCACTGAGCTACCACCGAATAAATTGTTGATGTATTTACAAGAAAAACTTATAAACACATTAAACATTTTATTTGAATTATTTAAAAGCCAATTGCTCCCTGCCTACCGGCAGGCAGGTACCACTGAACTACCACCGAATAAATTGTTGATGTATTTACAAGAAAAACTTATAAACACATTAAACATTTTATTTGAATTATTTAAAAGCCAATTGCTCCCTGCCTACCGGCAGGCAGGTACCACTGAGCTACCACCGAATAAATTGTTGATGTATTTACAAGAAAAACTTATAAACACATTAAACATTTTATTTGAATTATTTATATAATTTTAACAAAGTTGAATTACTTTTTTAATAAATTCTTTACCACAACCACTTTTAAAATATTTTTCTTTTTTTCTAGCATTTAACCTATTATCAACTTTTTCTGTATAAACTAATTTCCAAGGAATAAATCCTTTTGTTGAAAATACCCTACCTTGATTATGATACTTAATTCTAGTTTCTAAATCAGCTGTCATACCAACATATAATCGACCATCTTTCTGACTTTGAATAACATAAACTGTATACATAATTTTAAAAGCCAATTGCTCCCTGCCTACCGGCAGGCAGGTACTACTGAGCTACCACCGAATAAATTGTTGATGCATTTACAAGAAAAACTTATAAACACATTAAACATTTTATTTGAATTATTTATATAATTTTAACAAAGTTGAATTACTTTTTTAATAAATTCTCTATCTATCTACCCATCTATAAATAAGACATTAAATTATATAATTATATTTTAAAGCAACCGCGAAAATTATAGCACAAGAAAAAGACTTTGTCAAACAGCTGTGGAAAAATAAAATATTACTTTTATTATCAACTAATTTAATTAAAAAATAAAAATCCTTTAATTTTATTTTATTTCATTAAAAAAAGTAACAGAAAAAACCACAAAATAAAAAATCCCATTTTT
>JAAZJX010000015.1 GCA_012800155.1 Candidatus Magasanikiibacteriota bacterium | reverse complement strand
TAAATCAGATAAATTTAAATAAAGCTGTTTTTATTCATTAAATTAATTTAATTTATATTCTATTTATTTTTATTTCAAAATTTCTTTTTTAATAATTTCTCTTAATTTATCCGGGCACAAACCACCACCAAATCTTTCATAATCACCTAAAATAATTTTCCTATTTGGTAAATTTTCTGGATCAAAAGGAGTTTCTTCCCAACATCTTTCTTCATATTTTTTCTTTTCCATTTCATTAAACTGATGAGAATTACGAATAATAAAATCAAGTGGTCGTGGTAAATAATTCTCCAAAGTTTTGACAAATTCACTCCACACTCTAGGACCTGTTTCTCCATTTTTTTGACGAGCATTGCCAGCAACATAAATAAATTTAGCTTGAGAATTTTTAAACGCTTCTTGAAAACCATTTGGTAAAAAAGAAGCAATTACACTAGTATAAAGACTCCCTGGACCAAAAAATATATAATCTGCTTCTTCAATTACTCTTTTGGCTTCAGAATAAATTTGAGCTTCTGGTTCTAACCAAACTTTTTTAATTCTTAAATTTTTATTATATTCTGGAATATCAATTTTAGCTTCACCTTTGATCAAACTATTATCAGACAATTCAGCCACTAAATCAGTTTTATTTAAAGTTGCAGGATAAACTTGACCAACCGCTTCTACTGCTTGTTCCAAAGTTCTTATACTATCAATAAAATTTCCAGTATAATTTTTAATCAAGGTCATAAATAAATTACCTAAATTATGACCAGCTAATTTTATATTGTCTGAAAAACGATTGATATGAAAAATTTTTTTCAAAATTGGATAATCATAAGGTGATAAAGCTAATACTGCTCGGAGAATATCACCTGGTGGCAAAGTATCAAATTCTTGTCTTAATCTTCCAGAAGAACCGCCCGAATCACTAACTGAAATTACAGCTGAAATCTCAAAATTATCAACAAATTTTTTTACAGCATTAAGTGTAATAGCTGAACCATTGCCCCCACCCATAACAACTATTTTTTTCTTCATATTATTTTATATTCAAAAATTCTAATATTTTTTTATCAAAAAAAATTAACTCTAAAATCTATTCAAGACAAATCATTTAATAAATTAAAATTCATATTTCTAATTATTATTTTGAACTGACCATTTTTATTAGCTAATAAATTTCAAATTTTTTTAAAGATTAAATTTTCTAAATAAATTGTAAGTAAAAAACTCCTAAAATATTATTTATTAAAATTAACTTTAATAAATAAAAATTTCCTATTTTAAACCTATTCTACTGTTACACTTTTTGCCAAATTTCTCGGTCGATCTACATCTTTTCCCAATATTACTGCCATATGATAAGCAAAAAGTTGTAAAGGAATGGTATTAAGCAGTGGCTCTAAAAGTTCCATTGTTTTAGGAACATAAATAATTTCATCTGATAATTCTTTAGCTTGTTCATCTCCTTCAGTAGCAATTAAAATAACTGGAGCTTTACGAGCACGAACTTCTTCTACATTACTACGCATTTTTTCATAAAGTTGATTCTTGGTCATAATAGCAAAAACTGGAAATTCTGAAGAAAGTAAAGCCAGAGGACCATGTTTAAGTTCTCCTCCTGGATAAGCCTCACTATGAATATAAGATATTTCTTTTAATTTAAGTGAACCTTCCAAAGCTACTGGATAATTTATTCCTCGACCAAGAAAAAAGAAATCCTGACTATTTTTATACTTTTCAGCAATCTTTTTTATTTCTTCATTTTGTGATAATATTTTTTGCATTTTTTCAGATATTTCTAAAAAAGCATTTAACAATCTCTGTCCTGTAGCCAGACTTAAACGACGAGAACGACCAAATTGTAAAGCATACAAAAGTAAAACAGTAATCATATTAGTATAAGCTTTTGTTGAAGCTACTGCCAATTCTGGACCAGCATGAATATAAGTACCTCCATCAGTTTCTCGAGCAATAGTTGAACCAACCACATTCACAATTCCTCTAACAAAAGCTCCCTTTCTCTTGGCTTCACGCAAAGCAGCCAAAGTATCAGCAGTTTCTCCAGATTGAGAAATTCCAAATACCAAAGTATGTTCATCAATAATTGGATCCCGATAACGAAACTCACTAGCAACATCAACTTCAGTTGGTATACCAGACAATCTTTCAAAAGCATATTTTCCAACCATAGCAGCATAAGAAGCAGTTCCACAAGCAATTAAAATTATTCTATTTATATTTTTCATTTCTTCCGCTGTCATATTGAGACCGCCAAGATGAGCCGTGCCTTCTTCCATATTTGTTCTTCCCCGAATAGCATCTTTGAAAACTGTTGGTTGATCAAAAATTTCTTTTAACATAAAATGTGGAAAACCTTGTAATTGAGCTTGTGCTTCATCCCAATCAATTTCTTCAATTTGTTTACTTACAAAATTATCTTGCACATTATAAGTTTGCACACTATCTTTAGTAATGTCTGCCATCTCTCCATCTTCTAAAAAAATAACTTTTTTAGTATAAGCTAACATTGGCGTAGCATCACTAGCAATAAAATTTTCTTCTTCGCCAATGCCAATCACTAATGGACTACCCATACGAGCAGCGATTAATAATTCAGGATGATCAACATGCATTACTACTAAACCATAAGTACCTTGAACTTGAAATAAAGATTTTTTAACAGCTTCATGTAAATTACCTGTATAATTCTCTTCAATTAAATGAGCTAAAACTTCAGAATCAGTTTCTGAAATAAATTTATGTTTAGCTGATAATTTAGTTTTTAATTCACGATAATTTTCAATAATTCCATTATGAACTAAAACTAATTTACCAGTACAATCTGCATGAGGATGAGCATTGATTTCTTTTACACCGCCATGAGTAGCCCAACGAGTATGAGCAATTCCCACAGCTCCAAAAATATTTTCTGTTTTAGTTTTTTTCAATAAATTTTCTATCTTACCTACTGATTTTACTTGTTTAATTTTTTCACCATTAAATATTGCTACTCCAGCCGAATCATAACCACGATATTCCAAACGACGCAAACCATTCAAAAGTATAGGTAAAGATTCTTTTTTCCCAATATAACCAACTATTCCACACATAAGTATAAAAATTATGAATAAAAAAAATTAAAAATTAAATGATAAACCTAATGCAAAAGCTTTTTTATTTTCTTCCCAATTTGGTTTACTACTTAATTTTTTTTCTAAAGCTAAGAAAATTTCTTCAGCTAAATAAATTTTTTCTTTTTCTAACATCTTAGTTAAAAAACCTAAGAAAAAAATATTATAATTCTTTGAATTAATCTTCTTTTCTTGTAAATAAAAATTATAATCCTTAATATCAATAATTTTTTTACTTTTAGAAATATATTCTAAAACTCTTTGTCGTGATTGATCCGACATAATTAATAAAATATCAGGATTGCTAAATTTTGGATAAACTATTTCTTGATCACCAATTTTAATAAAAGCTAAAGAAACACCCCCTCTTTGTTCTAAACCATAATTTGGTATAAAAGAAACAGTCAAACCTTTTTCAAAAGCCGCACGAGAAATCACTTCAGCTATTGTCTGAATTCCTTGTCCACCATCACCTGAAAGTAAAATTTTTATTTGCATATTATTTTATTTCCCCCACTTTAAAAACTGATTTTAATCTTTCTTCCAGAAATTTTACAGTATCAATTCCTTTAGTACGCCAATTCGTTGGACAAAAAGATAAAAATTCAATTAAAGCAAAATGTCCAGCTTGTTGTGTCTTTATTGCTTTATCTAAAAAATCTAACATTTGTTTTGGATCATTAACAGCAGTACGAGCAATAAATGCTTCAGGATTTGATACTTGATGTAAAATTTCTGGACCATACATAGTATTACCTGTAAAACCATCAGGAGAAGTAGGAGTTTTTTGTCCAGACAAAGTAGTTGGAGCAGATTGACCACCAGTCATTCCGTAAACTGTATTATTTACAACTATCACTAATACAGGTTCATCACGCAAAGCTGCATGAAATAAACTTTGCCAACCAATCGCATAAGCTCCACCATCACCAACATAAGCAATTGCCAAAGAATTTTTTCTAGCACGCTTGAAACCAACCATAGTAGGTACTACTCGACCGTGATGAGTTTGAAAAGTATTAATGGGTAAATAATTCCAAGCCAACAAAGAACAACCAATATCTAAACCTAACACTGCTTGTGCTTCTAAATTATGCTGTTTTAAAATTCTTTGTAACATCATAAGAACTATCGGATGTCCACAGCCGGGACAAAATTTTGCTTGTCTGCCAATAGGCGTAGTTAAATTTTCTGACATATTATATTTTTATATTTTTAACAAATTCTATCACTTCTTCTGGTTCAATTCCTAAACCTGGTTTTTGTAAATAATCAAAACTAGCATCAATCTCTGGAGCTAATTGATCCCGCACTATTCTAGCTAATTGTCCAAAACTAGATTCAACTACAACTATTTTCTTTATTTTTTTCCAACCACAAATTTTATCTAATTCTTGTTTGGGAAAAGGACGAAGAGTGATCGGACGAAATAAACCAACTTTAATATTTTGTTTCCGCAATTCTTCTACTGCTATTTTAGTTACTGCTCCCACAATTCCATGAGCAATTAATAATATTTCTGCATCTTCAATTTCTTTACTTTCAAAACTAACAATTTCCTTAGCAATATTCTCAAAATCATTTTTAGTATTTTCTAAAACAATATTTAATTCTTCTTCTGCTGTATAAATATTTGGCCAATGAACTATTTTATTCTCTGGTATTAAAGAAATTGGAGGAATATTTTCTATTTTTTTAAATTGATCAAAATCAACATTTTGACGAATTTTCAAAGTATAACCATCAGTCAAAACAATTGCTGGATAACGATATTTCCAAGCTTCATTAAAAGCTCGACGAGTCAATAAATATAATTCTGATAAATTAGAAGGTGAATAAACTAAACGCATTCCTTCACCATTTCCACCAAAACAAGCTAAAATAACTTCTTGTTGTGAATAAATTACTGTTCCCGAACTTGGACCACCTCGTTGACCAACAATCAAAACAACTGGCAATCTCATAGCTTCTGCCATGCTAAAACTATCTTGTAAAAGAATATGTCCTGGACCAGAAGAAGCAGTAAAAGATTTTTCTCCAGCTAACACAGCTCCACATACACCAAAACCAGCTGCAATCTCATCTTCAGTTTGCAAACACTTTTTTCCACTTTCAAACCAACCTGATAAAATTTCACAAGTTGGAGTAATAGGATAACCAAACATTGATTCTGCTCCAGCATCTAACGCCGCTTGAACAACTACTTCATGGCCAGTCAAAAATTGTTTTTTATTATTTTGCATAATTTAAAATATATTTTTCTATTTCTTTTAAAGTTTTAAAATATGGTAAATTAGAATTAATATATTTTTCTACAGGAATATTTGGACTTTGTCTTAAAATAATTTTCATTTTAGGAAATTTTTCAACTAAATTCAAAGTCTCTTCTACTTTATCGTTAATAAAAATAATTTCTTCTTCTGATTCTTTGGTAAAAATTTCTTGCAAAATTTTTTCTTTAGTTTCATCAATCATAAAAATTCTATCAAAAAATTTAGCAATCTCAGTTTGTTTCACTTTTATTTCTTGATAATGAGAATCTCCTAAACTCAATAAAATAATTGGTTGTCCTAATTTGCGTAAAAAAGATAAAAACTCTATTGCACCAGGTAATAAAAAATATTTAGCCCGAGCTGTAATCTCGTGCAAAAATTGTAAAATTTCTTTTTCTTCAAAACCATATTGAGATAAAATTTGAGCATGTAAAGCATCAGAATAAGTAAATATACCATCAACATTATTTCGAGCTTCATAATATGTTTCCCAAAATAATTTTTCATCAATACCTAAACCCAGCATAGCTTGCAAACGCGCTTCTTTGAAAGCTTGAGTATCAAATAAAGTATCATCAAAATCAATTATAAACATATTTATATTTTATTCCAAAGATTATCAAAAATTAATTTTTGTATTTGAAACACGCCTTGATTTTCAATTAAAACTCCAATTGGTTCATTCTTGGCATTTAAAGAAATATAAGCAGTCTTACCTGGATAAAGAATAATATAAGTAGGAGTATTATTTTCTGCAGTCAACCATTTTCTTTCGTCTAAACCACGCAATTCACCTCCCTGACCAATAGCAATCGCTTTCACAGCAATATTTTTGGCAACCCGCACATCACTAAATGTAGGAAAATCTTCATATAAATAATTCCTAATTCCTTCAGCTGAATAAATCCGATATTCCATTTCTCCAGTTTTTTCACAAGTCTCCAAAATATCTTCCAAAATATTTTTTAATTCCTGTCTTTCATAATATTTAGCTACTGGTCTTTCTCCGCCACTATTATATAAAGCTTGCAATTCTGGAATCATATTTTGCAATTTTCCTTCTATCTTTGTCAATTCTTCTTCACGATTTTTAACTAAAAAATATAATTTATCTGGATTTTCTACAACAAAAATTTGTTTACTATCTTTATTATAAAAACTAACTAAATTATTTTCCTGAAGCCATTTTAAATTATCATAAGTAGTGCCTCGATTTAAATTACAAAAATCTGCTAATTTACGAACAGAAGACGGGCCTAAATTTAGTAAAGCAAGATAAATTTGCGCAGATTTGTCAGAAAATCCTAATTTTTTTAATATATCTATATTCATATTTTGGCTTATTTTAATATAATATAGCTATAAAAAAGTGTCAACTTTTTATCGACACCTTATCCACAAGATATTTTCTAAAAAAATAAAAAACACCTACTTTGGAGGTGTTTTTAAATTTAAAATTAATTTAAATTTAATATTTTTTTTGTTAATTTAAGCAATTTTTTATTACCAGCAGTTACAATTCTAAAAGTCAAATTATTTATACCTTCATTACCAGCTATAAATAATTTATTCAAAATTTTATTTTTTCCTACATTTATATTTTTATTATTATATAGTTCTACTATTCCCCCTGCTTCCTCTATAATCAATTTTGCAGCAGCAATATCATGAACTTTTACTCCACCACTCATGCTAACATATATATCATAATCACCAGTAGCCACCTGGCACAAATCCAAAGTAGTAGAACCAATTCTTCTCTGACAATGAGTAGCTAATAATAATTTATAAATTCCTCTTTTAAAAATATCTTTTAACTTTTGACCACCCCTATCTAAACTGGTACCTAAAATTGCTGTTTCCAAATTATTTAATTGAGAACTATTTAATTTAAGATTATTTAAAAATGATCCTGAATTTCTAATTGCAGTATATTCCAAATCATGAAAAATATCTTTTATCAATCCTACTTCTACAGCATCTAATGACATTTTATAAAAAATATTTTTTAAATTGCCAATAGCAATAGAAAAACCTAAAAAAGGTTTAGGAGTAAAATGTGGTCGCATATTATTAGATCCATCTATTGGATCAATAATAATAAAAATTCCTTCAACTTTAGAATTAACCTCACCAATAATCATTTGTCCAGTTTCTTCTGAAACAAACCAACAATTTTTAATTCCAAATTTTTTTAAAAATAATGGTAATTTTTTCTTTAAAATATTTTCTACAAGCTGATCTCCATTTTTTGTTTCATCTCCTCCAACTCCAACACTTCCCACATAATCACCTAAATGCTTGCTCTTTTTTATTTCTTTAACTACAACATTAGATATTTGTCTAGCTAAATTTAACATTAAATCTTTTTTCATATTTTAACTTAAAAAACAATTTTATATTAACATAAACTTTTAAAAAACGAAAGACCGGCTCAAAATGAGCCGGTCTCCTCCTTGCAAAGAGCCTAACTTAAACTTACTATCTCAGTCAAAAGTCTTAAACCTTCCCCCAAAAGAGGAATAGCATATTGACTGCGATTCCGTGCTTCCAAAAAACGCAAATCTCCAAGAAGCAAGATAGCTAACTGTAATTTAATCTGCTGTTCAAATTGCTTTTCTTTAAAAAAATTTCCCATATTTTCCATAAATTTCCAAGCCTCAGCCAGCAGTGCTGAAACTAATTCAGATTGACCAATTTGGTATTTTATACAAATTGTGTCATTGCCAACCTTTATTCGGGAAGCTTCTTTTAAGAAACTAGCATTAGATAGCCACCAACCCACAAAATGCGAAGCTGGAATTCTCCAATCATGTCGACCAACCCATTCAAAATCTATCAGCCACCAATCCATATCAGAATCGATAATGATATTATCCATATTAGGATCGCCATGACATAAAGTAGTATAATTCGGAGAAGAATATCTGTCAGTCATTAGTTCTAATAAAAAATCTAATGAATATCCAGTTTCTACTTCGTTAATAACTACTTTATTACCAGCTATTTCTCTTAAATTTTGGCCATCAAATACTCTTCTAAAAACTGCTTCTCGAACTCTCTCTGCTCTAGGAATTGGCTGTCTAGCCAGAGATACAGTACTGGAAAATGGTTCAGCTGTTTTTTTCCAAACCTCACCAAATTTTTCCAAAATCTTTTTATACGCTTCTACCAAAGAAGGTAGGTCATATAAAGATTTTATTACTGCTTCATGAAATGTCTGTCCTGAGATCGCTTCCATAAGCATGACTTTTTCACCCGAAATAAAAATCTCAGGTATGTATCTCTCTCCAAAAAGAGAAACCATTGTTTGACAATTTCTTACCTGTTGAAAAATTGGTACTCTAGTTTCTCCATACTTTAGAGCATACATTTTTCCAGAACTAATGTCTCTTAAAATTACTACTCTAGGACCAGAAGCCCCAGATTCAGCAACCGATACAATTTCATATCGGTCTGCTTCAGTGCCTAAAACAGATCTAAGATGAGCATACCACATTTCTTTTCCCTCCAATTATAGACTAATATCAACTTAACAAAAAACAGAGCAAAAGTCAAGCTTCTATCACTAATCAATAAAAAAATAACTGTAAAATATTAACAGTTATTTTAAATAATTTATATTTTTTACACTCTGCCACTACTTCCTAACACTTCTTTATTTTTTCTCTTATACATTTCTTTGAGAGCTTCACGCGCTGGACCAAGATATTTTCGAGGATCAAATTCACTAGGTTTTTCAAACAAAATTTTACGCACCATACCAGTCATAACAATTCTGCCATCTGAATCTATATTTATTTTGCAAACAGCTAAACGAGCTGCCTGACGCAATTGTTTCTCAGAAATTCCAATAGCATTTGGCATTTGTCCACCATACTTATTTATCATGGTTACATAATCTTGTGGAATAGAAGACGAACCATGAAGAACAATCGGAAAACCTGGAATCATTTTTTCTATTTTTTTCAAAATGTCTAATCTAATCTCTGGTTTTTGTCCAGGTTTAAATTTATAAGCTCCATGTGAAGTACCAATAGAAATTGCTAATGAATCTACTCCTGTTTTTTTAACAAAATCTTTTACTTCTTCTGGCTTAGTATAACTATGATTTTCAGCTTTAATATCATCCTCTACACCAGCTAAAACTCCTAATTCACCCTCTACTGTTACTCCATGCTTATGAGCATATTGAACTACTTTCTTAGTTAGTTTAATATTTTCGTCATAAGTTAAATGTGAACCATCTATCATCACACTAGAAAATCCATTATCTATACAAGATTTACAAATAGCAAAATCTGTACCATGATCAAGATGTAAAACAATAGGAATTGGTTTTAATTTTTTAATCTTAGCTTCGCGTTTCATCATTTCTACTGCGCCTTGCGCCATATATTGAAGCATAGTCTGATCAGTATATTCTCGCGCACCTTTAGAAACTTGAAGTATTACTGGTGACTGAGTTTCTAAACATGCCATAACAATTGCTTGGAGCTGTTCCATATTATTAAAATTGTAAGCTGGAATAGCATAACCACCAGACATTGCTTTTTTGAACATTTGTTTTGTATTTACAAAACCAAGTTTTTTATAAGAAATCATAAATTATTTTTTAAAATTTAAATTATATTATTTATTATTTAAACATGTCTTTAAATTATTTTTAAAATATTTTATAAGTACTTAAACTATACCATAAAAAAAATACGCCCTCAACTAGAGCGTATTTAAATAAAAATAAAATTAATAATCCTCATCAGAATCATCTTTGGAATCAGAAAAAACTGTATCTGCTTCTTCTAAATCTTCTTCATCGTCATTTGCTTCACGACTATAATTATCATAATTCCATTCTCCATTTAAAGCGCTTTCCCACAATTCATCTACATCATAATCTAATTTCAAATCTTCAGCATTATCAGCATACCAACGTTCAAAAGCTACTCGAAGTTCATCTTCATCTGCTGCTCCTTCAAAAGAATCTTCTAATAAAGCATATTTTTCTTGATGACTCATAGCCATTTCTTGTTCTAATTCAACAAACATATTTTGTATATGAGTCAAAATAGCTTCTTTGACTTCATCATAACGTTCTTCAGGTGACATAATAAAAAAATTTAAAATTTAATTCAGACAGAATATATCATATACTATATTATATTTTCAATAGAGTTAAATGTGGATAAATATCTCACCAATTTATAATTAAAAAAATATTCCCAACTCTTGTCTTTTTATCTTTTTTCTTTTATTATTATCTATATGCCTCTTACTCTCATATCTTGGAATATTAATGGAATCCGTGCCGTTCTTAAAAAGGGTTTTTTAGAATTTTTAAAAAAATATCAACCAGACATTATAGCTTTACAAGAAATAAAAATAGCTGAAAAAGATCGTTTTGATGCTAAACTTAATTTTCCTAATTATACTGAAATTTGGCATAGCGCTGAACGCCCTGGTTATTCTGGTACCGCAATTTTAATACGAGAAAAAAGTAATCTAACAATAATAAATCATTGGAATGGCTTTGGTAAATTTTCCACTCCTGATCAATCTGCTTTAAACAAAGATCCTGAAGGACGAATTCAAACAATAGAATTTGAAAAATTCTTTTTAATTAATGCTTATTTTCCCAACACGCGTCATGATCTTTCTAGATTAGATTTCAAAATTAAATTTAATAACAAAATTTTTGCTTATGTAAAAAAACTAGAAAAGAAAAAACCAGTTATTATTACTGGTGATTTCAATGTAGCTCATAGAGAAATTGATCTAGCCAATCCAAAAGAAAATGAAAAAAGTGCTGGCTTTACTATTGAAGAAAGAACTAGTTTTGATAAATTTCTCAAAAAAGATATGATTGATACTTTTCGTGAATTAAATCCAAAAAAAATTCAATATACTTGGTGGACTTATCGCTTCGGTGCCAGAAGAAGAAATATTGGCTGGCGTATTGATTATTTTATTGTAAGTAAAATATTAAAGAAAAAAATAATTAAAGCAGAAATTCTTGATCAAGTAATGGGTTCAGATCATTGTCCAATAAAATTAAAAATTGATTTATAACTCTTGACAAATATTTTTATATCTAATATAATTGCAACTGAATTGCAATTATATTTTATTTATGAATAATAACTGGATAATTGAAAAACTCAAAGAAAACAAAATTAAAATCACTATCCCACGCCAAAAAATAGCTATTTGGCTAGACAAAAAAAATGGTATTTTTTGTGCCAGTGAAATTAACAAAAAAATAAAAACCATAGATAGAGTATCTACTTATCGTACTTTAGATTTATTTCAAAAAGAAAAAATAATTACCCCAATAATAAGTCTAAATGGTGAGCAATTTTATGAAAAAAATAATGATAATGAACACCACCATCATATCATTTGTACAAAATGTCACAAAACTGAATGTATAGAATGTACTAAACCAAAAATTAAAAAAACTAATTTCAAAAATTTAAATCATTCACTAATATTTACAGGTCTTTGTCAGACTTGTGCTAAATAAAAAATATGAAAAAAGTATTTTTTTCTTTTCTCTTATTGATCATCACTATCACAATAGTAAGTGGTTGTGCTTTTCAAAATAGAAACAAAACTGTTAATTCTAATGAATCTAAATTAAAAGTCGCGGCAACCATCTTTCCTCTTTACGATATTGTTCGTGAAATTGGGGGAAATTTTGTAGAAGTTAATTTAATTTTATCACCCGGCTCCAGTCCTCACACTTACGAAGTATCTCCAGCTGACATCAAAAAACTACAAAACACCAAAGTATTTTTTACTATTGGTGGTGAAGTTGATCACTGGATTGAAAACATAATTACTTCTATTTCTAATGCTGAAGTATTTAACTTAAATCAATTTGTTACTTTAAAACCTTTCCAAATTCAATTAACTAAAATAGCTGAAAATGAAAAACATGAAGAAAAAGATCATGAACATGACCATGAACATGAAACTGAAAGCATGGATCCACATTATTGGCTTGATCCAAACAATGGAAAAATTATAGCACAGAAAATTGCTAACAAACTTAGTGCTTTAGATCCTAAACATGCAGATTATTATCAAATAAATAGTCAAAACTTTATCAATAAACTAATTATCAAAGATCAAGAATGGCAAACTAAGATTGATAACTTAAACAACAAAAATTTAGTTGTTTTTCATGATGCTTGGGGTTATTTTTCTGATCATTTTAATTTAAATTTGGTTGCTTCTTTTGAACCGTTCCCAGGAAAAACTCCTAGTCCACAATATTTAATTGCTCTTCAAGAACAAGTAAAAATGAAAAACATTACTTCATTATTTATTGAACCACAACTTTCTCAAGAAGCTATAAAAACTTTAGCTAATGATTTAGGAGTAACCATTAACATATTAGATCCGCTTGGTGGAATAGAAAATCGCAATAGTTATATTGAATTAATTGATTTCAATGTAACCAGTATTATAAACACATTGAAATAAACTCAAAAATCAACTAAAATAACAAAGTAAATTATAAAATATAATTCGCTTTAATAATATGGCAGAAAATATTATTGAAATTAAAAATTTATCTTTCTCGTTTGGTAATTATCAAGCATTAGATGATATTTCTTTTAATATTAAAAAAGGTGAGATTGTAGCTATTATCGGTCCTAATGGTTCAGGAAAAACTACTCTGTTAAATATTATTATTGGCAATTATAAACCTCAAACTGGAAGTGTTCTTATTAAAAAACAACTACCTAAAAAAGTTCGCCAAAAAATTGGTTATGTTCCCCAAAAATTTCAATTTGATCGAGAAATTCCAATTACTGTTTATGAATTTATGGCTCTAGAAAAATGTGAACAAGACAATCATCGTCCGCGTCATATCAAAAAAATTTTAGAACAAGTTGGTTTGAAAAATAAACAAAAGCAAAAATTAGGTTCTTTGTCAGGCGGACAATTTCAACGAGTAATGATTGCTCGAGCTCTACTCCATGAAAAAGATATTTTAATTTTTGATGAACCTTCTAGCGGAATTGATATAGTTGGTGAACAAACAATTTATGATTTGATTAAAGATATCAATCAAACTCGAAAAACTACTTGTTTAATTGTGTCGCACGAATTAAATATCGTCAATAAATATGCTGATAATGTTTTGTGTTTAAATAAAAAAATGCTCTGTTATGGCAAACCCGAAACAACTATCAGTCCTCAAACTTTAACTGAATTATTTGGTATTAACGCTGGTCTGTACCATAGTCATAATCATAAATAATATGCTGGAATTCTTACATTACCCTTTCATGTGGCGCGCTCTTTTGGCTGGTGGCTTTGTCGCAATTCTCCTTGGTTGGCTCGGCGCTTTTATTATCACTCGCCGAATGAGTTTCATTGGTGATGGTGTTGCTCATGCTTCCTTAGCTGGTATTGCAATCGCAATTCTCCTTGGTTGGACACCAATTCCAACGGCTATAATTTTTGCTATCTTTATTGGTATTGGTATTTATTTATTAGAAAAGAAAACTTCTATTTCCGGTGATGCTGCAATTGCTATCATTTTTACTACTTTCATGGCAATTGGTGTAATTCTTTTACATTTTTATCAAGGCTATCAACCTGAATTAATTAGTTATTTATTTGGAAATATCTTAACTATTAATAATACTGATCTCTTATCTATTATAATAATCGGTTTGTTAATTTTAAGTTCATTATTCATCTTTCATCGTCAAATACTTTTTACTACTTTTGATTCGGTTGGTGCTTATTTGAGCGGATTAAATACAACTTTTTATGATTTACTTCTTTATATAACAACTTCCGTCGCGATTGTGCTCAGTATAAAATTAGTTGGAATTGTTCTTGTCAGTGCTCTTTTGGTTACTCCTGGTGTAACAGCTAGACTTTTTGCTCGTTCATTTAAACAATTTATATTTTTTACTATTATTTTTTCTTTTATTACTGTCATCCTTGGTTTGATCGCTTCTTATTATTTGGATTGGCCGTCTGGGGCGACAATTATTATTACGACAACTGTTGTTTTATTTCTCTCTTATCTAGTCAAAAAAATAATCTCTCTAAATGTTCACCAACAACATTAATCCAACAATTTTATCTTTTAATTTAATCACTCTTCACTGGTATGGATTATTTTTAGCTACAGGTATTTTACTATCAATTTGGATTTTACTTAAACTAGCACAAAAAAATAATTTATCTAAAAATATTATTTTTGATTTATCTATTTGGTTAATTATTGGTGGACTAATTGGAGCGCGATTGGGATATATTATTTTTTATCAATTAAATTATTATCTTAGCAATCCTATTGAAATAATTTTTATCAATCATGGTGGACTATCTAGTCATGGATTAACTCTTGGATTAATAATAAGTTTTCTTTTATTTAAAAAATTAAAAAAAGAAAATTTAGATTGGAAAAAACTTATAGATATTTTAATTGTTCCCATTCCCCTTCTTGCCTCTTTTATTCGCTTGGGAAATTTTTTCAATTCAGAAATTGTTGGTCGAGCGACTGATCTACCTTGGGGAGTATATTTTCCTCGTTTTGAAAATAATCCTATTCTGCGTCATCCTGTTCAACTTTATGAATTTTTCATCAATCTTTCTTTATTTTTTATTCTTTATTTTTTATATAAAAAATATAAAAATAAAAAACCATCCTTATTTTTCTTTCATTTATTTCTTATTCTCTATTTCGCTTCAAGATTTCTTATTGAATTCACCAAAGAATTTCAAGTTGATTGGGAAAATTTCTTCACTGCTGGACAATGGCTATCTATACCATTTATACTTTGGGGAATAATTTATTTTATCAAACTAAAAATTAAACAATAAATAAAACAAAAATTAAACAAATGAATTAATAAAAACTAATTTGTTATAATCTGTTTAATTGGTGTTTTATTAAAAAAAATTAATTAAAATATTGTTTACTCTAATCTTTTTTATTCTCGTTTTATCTGTGTTTTGTTTTTTTAATTTTATTTTACTGGATTCCCACCGGAGTTTATTCTCGCGTAGGCGAGGACGGGAATGACAGTTGAGTTTGCCAACATCCCTCCGCCTTCAGCGAGACAGGTTCCGCCTTCGCTAAAGCTACGGCGATACACAGTCGCGGGAATGACAAAAAAAGTAGGCGGGGATAAACTCCGGCGGGAATCTATAAACAATGAAATTATTATACCGACCAACACCCCTCCGCCTTCGGCGAGACAGGCACCCCCTCAAGGGGGGAATAATTTCTTTCGCCTTCGGCGAGACAGGCAAGGGGAATAGTCCTTTCCGCTATTTTAACGAGATAAGCAAAGAAAATGGTAATAAATTGAAATAAATAATATTTAATCTAACTGTAATTCCCGTGATCGTGTAAAGAGCTCTAAAGCTCTTTTTAAAATAAAAAAACAGGTACAAAGTCTGGGCGCCGACCTACTCTTGCCTTGCGACTACCATCGGCGATGATGAGCTTAACTTCTGAGTTCGGGATGGGATCAGGTGGACCCTCATCTCAAAAAGCACCCAGACTTTATACCTGTTTAAAATATAAAATCAAAATTGAACAAACAAAAAATTTAATCTTCTCAAAAACCACAACTCTGTGTTTTCGTAGTACACTCGACTTATTAGTACACCTTGACTAAAACTATTACTAGCCTTACATCTAGTGCCTATCAACCTCCTCGTCTCGAAGGAGTCTCAAATGAATACCAATCTTAGGAACGGCTTCGCGCTTAGATGCTTTCAGCGCTTATCCGTGCCGAACTTAGCTACTGAGCAGTGCTCTTGGCAGAACAGCTCATACACCAGAGGTTCGTCCATCCCGATCCTCTCGTACTAGGGATGGGTTCCTTCAGTATTCGAAGCCTACAGTAGATAGGAGACCGAACTGTCTCACGACGTTCTGAACCCAGCTCGCGTACCGCTTTAATAGGCGAACAGCCTAACCCTTGGGAGCTTCTCCACCCCCAGGATGCGATGAGCCGACATCGAGGTGCCAAACCGCGCCGTCGCTGTGGACGCTTGGGCGCGATCAGCCTGTTATCCCCAGAGTAACTTTTATCCGTTGAGCTTCCGCCGTCCTATATCGTACGGTCGGATCACTAACTTCCACTTTCGTGACTGCTCGGGTGGTAACCCTCGCAGTAAAGCTGGCTTATGCGTTTGCACGTCCAGTCCGATTTCCATCCGGACTAAGCCAACCTTTGTAAACGCCTCCGTTATTGTTTGGGAGGCAACCGCCCCAGTTAAACTACCCACCAGACACTGTCTCCCCCGGCTGATTCAAGTCGGGAGATTAGGTACATCACAACACAAGGGTGGTATCTCACTGACGCCTTTCGGCTCCCACCTATGCTGAACATGTGAAGCAATATACCAATATCAAGTTATAGTAAAGCTTCATGGGGTCTTTTCGTCTAACTGCAGGTATGTCGCATCTTCACGACACCTGAATTTTCGCCGAGTACATGGTTAAGACAGTCTCCACATCATTATGCCATTCGTGCGGGTCGGAACTCACCCGACAAGGAATTTCGCTACCTTAGGACGGTTATAGTTACCGCCGGCGTTCATCAGCGCTTCAGATCAAAGCTTCTCCCGAAGGATAACCTCTCCCCTTAACGTTCTGACACTGGCCAGGCATCGCCCCCTATACTTCAGCTTACGCTTTTGCAGGGAGCTGTGTTTTTGGTAAACAGTTGCATGGAGTCTTTAGCTGCGGCCCTAAATAAATAGGGCAGACCTTATCCCGAAGTTACGGTCGCTAGTTTGCCGAGTTCCTTAACCATGTTTCTCTCGTGCGCCTTAGTCTTCTCGACCTACCCACCTGAGTCGGTTTGTGGTACGATTTGCTATTGCCTAACGTTATTATACTTTTCTAGACACCACTTAAACTCGAATTGACATTACCCGAGGGCTCTATCTTCATCTTGCGAAACGTCCATAGCCAAAGAACGCTCGAATCATTATGATGTGCATATAATAACAAACAATAACAAGTGCAGAAATATTAATCTGCTCTTCCATCGGTTACGCCTTTCGGCCTGGCCTTAGGATCGACTAACCCAGGGACGATTCTCGTTGCCCTGGAAACCTTGGGTTTTCGGCGTCCCGAACTTTCATCGGGATTTTTGCTACTTGTGCCTGCATTCTCACTTCTGAACGCTCCACCGGTCCTCACAGATCCGGCTTCAGTGCATTCAGAACGCTCCTCTACCACTATCTTAACAAAATGTCAAGATAATTCACAACTTCGGTATAATACTTAGCCCCGGTAAATTTTCAGCGCGAAAACTCTTGACCAGTGAGCTATTACGCTTTCTTTAAATGATGGCTGCTTCCAAGCCAACATCCTGGTTGTATGAGAATTAACACCACCTTTAACACTTAGTATTAATTTAGGGACCTTAGTTTGTGATCTGGGCTGTTTCCCTTTTGACTATGAAGCTTAGCCCCCACAGTCTGACTTGCGTACTTTTAATCCATGGTATTCGGAGTTTGATAGAAAGGGGTATCCTTGCGGACCCCACTCTCTTCCAGTGCTCTACCACCATGGGAAACATACACAGCTAGTCCTAAAACTATTTCGAGGAGAACCAGCTATTACTAGGTTCGATTAGAATTTCTCCGCTATCCACAACTCATCCCCGTATGTTGCACAATACGTGGGTTCGGTCCTCTTCCCAAGATTAGTCGGGATTCAACCTGGTCATGGATTGCTCACCTAGTTTCGGGTTATGTATATGCTACTTAATCGCCGGTTAAGACTCGGTTTCCCTACGCCTTCGGACCATAAGTCCTTAAGCTTGCAACATACACATACTCACAGGCTCATTCTTCAATAGGAATACTGTCGCCCATCTTCGCTCTGTACTCCGTCAGAGCTATAATAAAACAAAATCTTTATTAAACAAGTTTTTTAAATAAAAACTTGTAGACTTTGTTTATTACAGCTTTTTACGAAGTAAAAAGCGAAGACGGGCTCCAGCTTTTTGTAAACGCACGGTTTCAGATACTATTTCATCGCCCTCTCCGGGCTGCTTTTCACCTTTCCCTCACGGTACTAGTTCACTATCGATCACTGTTAGTATTTAGCCTTAGGTCATAGTCGACCCAAATTCCGACGGAATTTCACGTGTTCCGCCATACTCAGGAATACAAATATCACATACAGTAAACATTTTACTTACAGGGCTATCACCTTCTTTGACGCTCCTTTCCAGGAGTCTTCAGCTATGCAATAACTGTACAATGACTGACATCACAGGTAGTCAACATTGTATCCTATTACACCTATATCACAACGGCCTGTCCTTTAAGCATAATGTCAGAAAAACTCCGAAGAGAAATTAATTCATTATACAACATGATATAGGTTTGGACTATATTCCCCTTTCGCTCGCCACTACTAAGGGAATCGAAACCACTAAGTCTTTCACACTAATCAAATCCGATTAAAATCGGAAAAGATTAGTGCGAAGAAAAAAAGTGGCATTATTTTTCTTTCTTTTCCTCTGGTTACTGAGATGTTTCACTTCACCAGGTCTTCTTCATATACCTATGTATTCAGTATATGATACTCCGCCATTACGCAGAGTGGGTTCCCCCATTCGGAAATCTCCGGGTCAAAGGTTGCTTATCACCTAACCGAAGCTTATCGCAGATTGCTACGTCCTTCATCGTCTAACAGTGTCAAGGCATTCACCGTGCGCTCTTACTGCGCACTACGAAAACACATAATTGTGCTTTCAAAAAATATTAGAACTTCCTATAAAATTCTAATATCGAGAAAATTATTAATTTATGTTTGATTAATTTATATAAATTGTCAATGAACTTTCTATTACAATCTTTTATAATTAATTCTTTCACACGGATCACATCAACTAATTAGTTAATATAATTCGTATAAAAAATTTTTTAAAAAAAAGAACTGCTTCCAAGCAGTCTTAAAAAGATTCTTAAGTCCTATAAGCTTGGATGATCTGAGTATATTTTATTAGAAGTAAACATTATTTTTAATTTTTATGTCTATCTAAACTTTGATACCCAGAGGTCCAAACACAGTTGGGACATGGTGCGTAAAATGAATTTAAACGCTTGATTATTTTATACTAAACAAAAAACCCTGTCAAGTCAAGGGTTGTGGATAGAATGTGAAAAAAATTAAAACAAATAATATTTTATTAAAAATAAAACAATTTAATAATCTCTTGATTTCTTCACAATTATTTGTTATAATCATTTCAAAATTTAATATATAAATATAAATTTTTCTAAATCAATCTAACGGTACGGTAGCCAAGTGGTAAGGCCGCGGTTTGCAAAACCGTTATGCGTGGGTTCGATTCCCTCCCGTACCTCACTCAAATTAAACTTCTATGTATTATGTATATTGTTTACAAAGTCTTAAAAGAAAAGACTGGCTTTATGTTGGTTCAACTGCTGATT
>JAAZJX010000002.1 GCA_012800155.1 Candidatus Magasanikiibacteriota bacterium | reverse complement strand
TCCATATTGTGACGCAGTATTATTAGAAGATGAAATTTGTTCAAAATGTGAAGGTTGCGCTGATTGTTGTACTTGCTATGAAAACGAAGAGGATGAAGAAGACGATGATTTAGATGAACAATAATAAAAACAACCGACACTAATGTCGGTTGTTTTTATTTGTATAAAAGTAAAAAAAATGGTAATATATTTGTGTTTTAAATTTTTAATTAACATGACAAAAAAACATTCTTTAAATCAAAATCAAAAAGAAGCAATAGAATATATTTCTGGTCCACTTTTAATTGTGGCTGGTGCGGGTACAGGTAAAACAACTGTAATCACTGAAAAAATTGCTTATTTAATAAAAAATAATTTAGCAAAACCAGAAGAAATTTTGGCTTTAACTTTTACTGAAAAAGCAGCAGAAGAAATGGAAGATCGTGTAAGCAATCTTTTGGATATTGGTTATACAGAAATGCAAATTTCAACTTTTCATGCTTTTTGTCAAAGAATCTTAGAAAATTATGCTTTAGATATTGGTTTACCTAATCAATTTAAAAGACTCAACCAAATTGATGCTTGGCTTTTGATTCGGGAAAATTTAAATAAATTTAATTTAGACTATTATCGACCATTAGGTAATCCAACACGACATATTCATGAATTAATTAAACATTTTTCAAAGTGTAAAGATGAATTAATTACTCCACAAGAATATTTGAATTATGCAAAAAGTATAAAATTATCTACAGCTGAAGTAAATAAAGATGAAAAAATTCGTTTAATAGAAATTGCCAATGCTTATCAGGTTTATAATCAAGTTTTATTGGATAATAATTCTTTGGATTTTGGAGATTTAATTTTTTACACAGTGAAACTTTTGCAAAAAAGAAAAAACATTTTAAAATTTTTACAAAAACAATTTAAATATATTTTAGTAGATGAATTTCAAGATGTAAATCATGCTCAATATGAATTAGTTAATTTATTATTTAATAAAGAATTTAATCAGTTAACTGTTGTTGGTGATGATGACCAAAGTATTTATGCTTTTCGTGGAGCTAGTGTTTCCAATATATTGCGTTTTAAAGATGATTTTGTGAATAGTAAAGAAATAGTTTTGACAGAAAATTATCGTTCCGGACAAGAAATTTTAGATTTGGCTTATCAGTCTATTCAAAATAATAATCCTGATCGATTGGAAGTAAAATTAAATTTAAATAAACGATTAATTTCTAATAAAAAAGGAAGTAAGATTGAACATTTACAAGGTTTAACTTTAGAAGAAGAAGCAGAAAAAGTAGCTGAAAAAATTTTGGAAATTAAGAAAAATGAAGTAGCTAGTTGGGATGATTTTTTAATTCTTGCTCGAGCGAATAGTCATGTTGAACCATTTATTGCTGAGTTTGAAAAGCGTGGTATTCCTTTTGAATTTTTAGCTTCTTCAGGCTTATTTCATCAACCGATTGTAATGGATGCTATTAATTTTTTGAAAGTTATAGATCAATATCGTGAATCATCATCATTATATCGTTTACTTCTTTTGCCTTTTTTAAATATTAATGAAGAAGACTTACAAAAAATTACTTATTTTGCTAAGAAAAAATCAATTTCATATTTTGATGTTTTAAAACGTGCTTTTGAAGCTGGGGTATCAGAAAATACTGCTAAAATGACTACACGACTTTTAAATTTATTAAAAGAGGGAATGAAAAATGCCAAAAGTCACAAACCAACTACTTTACTTTTAGATTTTTTTGAAAATAGTGGTTATTTTTCTTATTTAATTAAACAAGAGAAAAAAAATAATCAAAAAGTTATTAAACAAATATATCAATTAAAAGAATTTTTTTCTTATTTAAAAAAATTTGAAGAAAATAATCCAGAAGCTAGAGTAGTTGATTTTATAGAATATTATAATTATGTAGTTCAAGCAGGTGATGAAGGTGCTCTCTATCAACCAAATGATACTCCGGAATCAGTAAATATAATGACTATTCATGGCGCTAAAGGTTTAAAAGCTAAATATGTTTTTATAGTAAATATGGTTGAAGAAAGATTTCCTACTAGACGACGAGGTGAAGCTATAGAATTACCAACTGAATTAATAAGAGAAAGTTTACCAGAAGGAGATTTTCATATTCAAGAAGAGCGTCGACTGTTCTATGTTGCAGTTACTAGAGCTAAAGAAAAATTATTTTTTTCTAGCGCTGAAGATTATGGTGGAACAAGAAGTAAAAAAATTAGTCGTTTTTTATCAGAAATTGATTTTGTTAAAAATAATTTTAAAAATATAAAAGAAAAAATTAAAATTATTGATAATTTTATCAAAAAGAAAACAAAAACCACCAGCTTAGAAAAAAATATTTATGAATTGCCAGATAAATTTTCTTATTCACAAATTAATTCTTACCAACATTGTCCATATCAATATAAATTGGCTCATGTTTTAAAAATTCCCACCAAAGGATCAGCTAGTTTAAGTTTTGGTCAAAGTATACATAATACTTTACATAAATTTTATAATAAAGTAATAGAAATGAATAGTATTAAACAAGAATCTTTGTTTAATACGGTAAAAAAAACAGAAAGTAAAACTGGTCAAATTAAAGTACCAACTCTTGAAGATCTATTAAGTTTATATGAAGAATCTTGGATAGATGATTGGTATGAGAGTACTCGTCAACGAGAATTATATTATAAAAAAGGTAAAAATATTTTAAAAATTTTTTATAAATCACAAGAAAATAATTGGACTATTCCTGTTTCTTTGGAAGGTTGGTTTAAAATTAAAGTAGGGGATTATTTTATCAATGGTAGAATTGATCGTATTGATCAATTAGCTGATGGATCTTTAGAAATTATTGATTATAAAACTGGAAAAGCTAAAGAAAATCTGGTTGGTGATGATAAAAATCAATTATTAATTTATCAAATCGCTGCTCAAAGTTTGCCACAATATAAAAATATTGGTGAAGTTGGAAAATTATCATTTTATTATTTAGAAGATGGAACAAAGTTAGAGTTTATTGGAAAAGAAAAAGATTTAGAAAATCATAAAGAGAAAATTATTAAAACTATTGAGGAAATAAAAAGTAATAATTTTAAAGCTAAACCAAATCAGTTTATTTGTAAAAAATGTGATTTTCGTGATATTTGTGAATATAGAAAAATATAAGTTTGGTTTTTTATTTAAAAAATGTTATTATAAATAAGTATGAGTGATAATATTAATAAAAATAAACAATTAGATGAAAAAGTACTTCAGGCAACTGAAAAAATTTTACAAGAAGTTTTACCAGCAGAAATAGTTATTTTAACTCGTCCATTATTTTTGAAAAATAGAACTTTGACTATCAGTTGTTCAAATTCTTTAGCTGCTCAAGAGATTGGTCAGCGTCAACAAGAAATTGTTGACAAAATTAATGAAAAATTAGGTAAAAATGAGATAGATAGGGTTCGTTATTTAACTTAAAGTTTATCTATTGCGAAAAAAAGCTAAAAAGTGTAAAATAAAGTAGTTAATTACTACTTTTTTTAAATAGGTAATTTTTATGAATTTAAAACAATATTTAATAATTATGCTTTTAGGTACAGTATTTTGTTGGATATCTTGGGTTTTTGTTATTATTAATATTGATCCTTTTCAAGATTCTGGCATTGGTTTTACTTTTTTTTATTTTAGTTTGTTGTTAGCTTTAATTGGTACTATTTCAGTTATTTCTTTTTTATTAAGAAATAGTTTTAGTAAAAAAAATTTACCAATGTTTCGTCATATTCAAAAAAGTTTCAAAGATTCTTTGATTATTTCTAGTTTAATTGTATTAATGTTATTTTTACAAGGTCAAAATTATTTAAATTCTTGGAATGTAATAATTTTTTTGTTTGCTATTTTATTAGGTGTAATATTTTTATGGTCATCTAAAAATAATAATGAAAATTTAAATTTAAAATAATATTTATGCGTCAGTCTGAATTATTTACTAAAACTTTAAAAGAAATTCCTAAAGATGAGAAATCAAAAAATGCTGAATTACTTATTCGTGCTGGATTTATTTATAAAGAAATGGCTGGAGTTTATAGTTATTTACCTTTGGGTCTTAGAGTTTTGAATAAAATAAATAATATTATTAGTGAAGAAATGAATGCTATTGGAGGACAAGAAATTTTTATGACTTGTTTACAAAATCCAGAAATTTGGCAAAAAACAGAACGTTGGAGTGATGAAATTGTAGATAATTGGTTTAAAACTAGATTAAAAAATGATATAGAATTAGGTTTAGGTTTTACTCATGAAGAAGCGGTTACAAGTATTATGAAAAATCATGTTAAATCTTATAAAGATTTACCTTGTTATGTTTATCAAATTCAAACAAAATTTAGAAATGAATTGCGTCCAAAAAGTGGAATTATGCGTTGTCGAGAATTTCTTATGAAAGATTTATATTCTTTTTCTAGAACTCAAGATGAACACAATAATTTTTATGAAAAATCAAAAGAAGCATATATGAAAATTTTTACTAGACTAGGTTTGGGTGAGAAAACTTATCTTACTTTTGCTTCTGGTGGTGTTTTTTCAAAATATTCTCATGAATTTCAGACTTTATCTGATGCTGGAGAGGATTTAATTTATGTAGATAAGAACAAAAAAATTGCCATTAATAAAGAAGTTTACAGTGAGGAAATTTTAACTGAATTGGGTTTAGAAAAAAATAATTTAATAGAAGAAAAAGCAATTGAAGTAGGAAATATATTTAGTTTAGGTAAAAAATATTCTGAACCTTTAGGATTAAAATATCTTGATGAAGAAGGTAAACAACAATCTGTAATTATGGGAAGTTATGGTATTGGTCCAGGAAGAGTAATGGGTGCAATAGTAGAAGTTAATTGTGATGATAAAGGAATGATTTGGCCAAAAGAAATTGCTCCTTATCAGATTCATCTAATTTCTCTTGCTAAAACAATTGAAGAAAAAGAAAGAACTGAAGAAATTTATCAAAAATTATTATCTTTAGGTCAAGAAGTTTTATTTGATGATCGAGAAAATCTTTCTGCTGGACAAAAATTTGCTGATAGTGATTTGATTGGTATTCCACTTAAATATATTGTTAGTACTAAAACTTTAGCTGAAGAATCTATTGAAATTAAAGAAAGAAAAACTGGAGAAACAAAAATTATAAAAATAGCTGATCTTAAATAAATTATTGTTAAGATTTTATGTTTAAAAAAATTTTTAATAAGTTTAGTAAAGAAATTGGAATTGATTTAGGAACTTCCAATACTATGATTTATGTGAAAGGAAAAGGTATTGTAGTTGATGAACCTTCGGTAGTTGCAATTAATACTCGTACCGAACAAATTTTAGCAGTCGGTAATGAAGCTAAAAATATGTTAGGTAAAACACCTCCACATATTGAAGTTACTAAACCTTTGACTGGAGGGATTATTTCTGATTATGAAGTAGCAGAAAAAATGTTACGCTATTTTATTGAAAAAGTTCATGAAGAAGGTTTAGGTATTTTATCTAGACCAAAGGTAGTTATTTCTGTACCTTTAGAAGTTACTGAAGTAGAAATAAAAGCTGTAGAAGATGCGGTTATTTCGGCTGGAGCTAAAGAAGTTTTTGTAATACAAGAGCCTATGACTGCAGCTATTGGAGCGCGTATGCCAATTCAAGATCCTATTGGCAATATGGTAGTAAATATTGGTGGAGGAAATACAGAAGTAGCAGTCATTTCTTTAAGTGGAGTAGTTGATTGGAAATCTACCTCTATAGCTGGAGATGAAATGAATCGTAATATTATGCAATATGCCAAAGAAGTTTTTAATCTTTTTATTGGAGAAACTCAAGCTGAGCAAATAAAAATTAGAGTTGGTTCAGCTATTGACATGGGAGAAAAAACAGAATTTCCTATGCGTGGTCGTGATGTTATGACTGGTTTACCACGAGAAATAATGGTAACTGATGCGCATATTCGTGAAGCTTTAAAAAAATCTGTAGATGCTATTGTTGATTTAATTAAAACTACTTTAGAAATTACTCCACCAGAATTAACTGCTGATATTCATGAACGAGGAATTCTTTTAACAGGAGGAGGTTCAATGTTAAAGGGTTTAGATCAGGTAATTTCTCAATCAGCAGATATTCCAGTGCGTATTGCTGATGATCCTCTTACCGCCGTTATCAGAGGGACAGGAATTTTATTAGAAGATGAAGAACTTTTAAAAACAATTACTTTACCTTCAGCTAGAATAAAATAATTTTTAATGCTTATGTCAAAAAGAAAGCAACAAACTTTCTTAGGGATAGTTTTTATTATCTTAATTTTTATTATTTTACATTTTGTAGGTTTATTACGTCCAATTGAAAATTATTTTCGAGCAATTATTAAACCGGGTATTGAAGGAATGTATGATATTAGTATAAATTTTAATGAACAAAATGAATTATTTAAAAATGTGGAGGATTTAAAAGAAGCTTATCTTAGCTGTTTAGAAAATGATATTAATAATAAAATAGATATGGCTGCTTTTCAAATTTTGAAACAAGAAAATGAAGAATTAAAAAAACAGTTAAATTATATTGAAAAAAAAGATATGCTTACTGTGGGAGCAAAAGTAATTGGCAAAAATATTGATCCTTTGGGTAATACTTTAATTTTAGATAGAGGTAGTAATTCTGGCATAACTAAAAATAATCCAGTAATAGTTGGAGAAGGAGTGATGATTGGAAAAATTGTGCGAGTAGAAGATAAGACTTCAGTAGTACGTCTCATCAATGACAATCAAAGTAAAGTAGCAAGTGCGCTTATAAATCAAAGTAAAAGTATTGGAGTTGTAGAAGGTGGTTATGGAATTAGTATTCGTATGAATTATATTCCACAAAATGAAATTATAAAAGTAGGAGATATGGTAATAACTTCTGGATTAGAAGAAAATGTTCCTTCTGGACTTTTGATAGGTGTTATTGAAGCAGTTGAAAAAGAAGCTTATCAGCCATTTCAAAAAGCAGTCATTACTCCTAGTGTTGATTTAACAAAAATAAAACAAGTTTTAGTAATAACTGAATTTTAAATTATGTTGAATCGTATTTTAAAAATATTGTTAATTTTTTTAGCTTTAGTTTTGGTAGTAGCTTTTCATGTAGGTTTTTCTTATTTATTACCTTATCCAATTTCTAAAGTGAATATTATTTTTACAGTTATTATTTTACTTTTACTTTGGTATAATTCTGGTGTAATTGTTTGGATAAGTTTTTTTTCAAATTTATTTATTGAACTTTTTACAGTTTCACCTTATGGAGTGGTTTTATTTTCTTCTACAATTAGCGTGTTAATAGCTTATTGGTTATATCAAAATTTTTTTACTAATCGTTCTATTTATGCCGCTTTAGTATTGACAGCTTTTACTATATTTATTTATAGATTATTTTATATTGTAATTATGTTTATTTTGAAAATTTTTAGTATGGTTAGTTATGTACCTTGGAAATTAATTTTTATTACTTCTTTATGGGAAATATTGTTTACTACAATTTTAGTAAGTATTTTTTATTTTATTTTTTCAGTATTTACAAAAAAATTTAAATCTTCTGTAGTTGAATCTTCAATTTTCAGGTATGAAAGAAAATAAAAAAAATTTATTTGGAATAGAAGCTGAACTTTTTGATAGTAAAAATATAAAAGGCAAATATAAAAAATCTTGGATTGAAGACTCTCTTTTTTTTGAAGAAAGTAAAGGTAAACAAGTAGCTTCTCCTCAGAGTTTCAATTATGTTGGAACTAGTTTTACTAATAAAAAGATAAATATTTTTTTTATTTTTTTATTAGTATTTTTTTTATTGTTAATTAGTAGATTTTTTTATTTACAAATTATTAAAGGAAGTAGTTATCGTGTTTCAGCAGAAAATAATCGTCAAAGAATTATTTCTATTCCTTCTGAGAGAGGTTTAATTTTTGATAGACAAGGTATTCAATTAACTAAGAATATACCGAATTTTTCTTTAGCAATTATTCCTCAAGATTTACCTAGAAAAAAAGAACAAAGAATTCCTATTATTAATAAATTAGCAATTTTAATCAATAAATCTGAAGAAGAACTTTCTAATATTTTAGATGAATATGGTTCTTATAGTTATGAGTCAGTAGTAATTCAAGAAAATTTAGATTATGATACAGCTTTAAATATTATTATTCAAACAAGTGAATTACCGGGAATTGAAATATTACGAGGCAGCAAGCGTCTTTATTTAGATGATTTTGGTAATGAATTTAATACTTCAACTAATCATTCATTATCACATATTTTAGGTTATATTGGAAAATTAAATAAAGAAGAATACATAGAAAAACGCGCTAAGGGATATTTATCTTCAGATAATATTGGTAAAACTGGTTTAGAAAAAACTTATGAATCATTTTTACGCGGTGTTTATGGTAAAAAAAGAATTGAAGTTGATTCTTTGGGAAAAGAACAAAATATTTTAGCTCAAGAAGCACCAGAAGCTGGGTTTCATTTAGAAATGTCAATAGATTCTAAAATACAAAATAAATTAGAAGAAATAGTAAATCATTATTTAAAAACTAATAACAAAAAAAGAGCGGCAGCAGTAGCTCTTGATCCTCGTAATGGTGAAGTTTTAGCAATGGTTAGTTTACCAGCTTTTGATAATAATGATTTTTCAGGAGGAATTGCTTTTACTAAATATCAAAAATATTTAAATAATGAAGATCAACCTCTTTTTAATCGCGCTGTGAGTGGTCTTTATCCTTCTGGTTCTGTAATTAAAACTGCTTTTGCTGCTGCTGCTTTGGAAGAAAAAATTATTAATTCTAAAACTAGTTTTTTAAGTAATGGTGGTTTACGAGTTAGTCAATGGTTTTTTCCTGATTGGCAAGTAGGTGGTCATGGAGTAACAAATGTGCGTCGAGCTTTAGCTTGGTCAGTTAATACTTTTTTTTATTATATTGGTGGTGGTTATAATGATTTTGTAGGTTTAGGAGTAGAAAAAATGATAGATTATTTACAAGAATTTGGTTTTGGAAATAAAACTAATATAGATACTACTGGTGAAAAAATAGGATTTTTACCTTCTAAAGAATGGAAAGAAAAAGTTAAAGGAGAACGCTGGTATATTGGAGATACTTATAATCTTTCTATAGGACAAGGAGATTTATTAGTAACACCTTTGCAAATTGCTAATATGACTGCAGTATTTACTAATGGAGGTAAACTTTATCAACCACATATTGTTAAGTCAATTATCAATCCAATAACAGAAGAAAAAACTAATATTCCAGTAGAAATTTTAAATGAAAATTTTATTTCTTCTGTTAATTTAAATATTGTTAAATTAGGTATGAAAGATTGTGTTGATTATGGTTCTTGTCGCCGTTTATCTCTTTTGCCGTTTTCTACTGGAGGAAAAACGGGTACAGCTCAGTGGAATAAAAATAAAGCTAATCATGCTTGGTTTACTTCTTTTGCTCCTTATGATAATCCAGAAATTGTTTTAACAGTTTTAGTAGAAGAAGGGGAAGAGGGAAGTGCTATTTCTGTTCCAATTGCTTATGATTTTTATCAATGGTGGTGGAGTTATAAAAATGAATTATAATTTATTGTGGATAACTTTCTATTAAAATAATTATTTTTTGTTATACTATCTATAAGATTCCAGGCTTTGACCTGGGTTTAATATTTTTTATTTTATGTCTGAAACACAATACATGTCTCAACAAACAAGAGAAGAATTAGAAACTGAATTAAAAGAATTGAGAGAAATTAAAGCTGTAAATTTAAGAAAAAGAATTGATGAAGCTAGACAAATGGGTGATTTATCTGAAAATGCTGAATATCATGCTGCTAGAGAAGAATTGGCTTGGACTCAATCCAGAATTTTAGAAATTAAAAATATTTTAGATAATGCTGAAATTATCACTGCAAATGAAAAAAAACTGGATTTTGTACAAATTGGTTCTACGATTGTTGTTGAAGTTAATAAAAAAGAAAAAGAATATATGATAGTTGGAGCTCAAGAAGCTGATCCTTTAAAAGGAAAAATTTCTAATGAATCACCTTTGGGTAGTGCTTTTTTAGGTAAAAAGAAAGGTGAAATTGTTGAGGTTAAAACACCTTCAGGTCTTCAAAATTATAAAATTGTAAAAATTAACTAATTTAGGTTAAAAAATAAATAATACTCCTGCAAAAAAGGAGTATTTGTATTTTTTCTATTTATTTGCTACAATAAGAGAAATATTTAACTTTTTTATATGAACAATCAAGAAGAAATTAATATTAATGATGAGCGTAAAATTAGATTAAAAAAATTAGCTGATTTAAGTAAATCTGGAATAAATCCTTATCCAGCTCAAACTATTCGTAATTTTACTTTAAAACAAGCTTTAGAGAAGTCTGACGGAGAGATTGTTACAGTAGCAGGAAGAATTATGACTAAGCGTGAAATGGGTAAACTTACTTTTTGTCATTTACAAGATGAAACAGGAAAAATACAAATTGCTTTTAAACAGGATATTATTGGAACAGATTCATATAAACTTTTTACCAAAAAAATTGATTCTGGAGATATTATTTCCATAGAGGGCGAAAGATTTATGACTCATAAAGGTGAAAAATCCATTTTAGTTAAAAAATGGACTTTATTATCCAAAGCTTTATTACCTTTACCTGATAAATTTCATGGTTTGAATGATGAAGAATTGAGATATCGTAAACGCTATTTAGATTTTTTAATTAACCCTGAACAAAAAGAAAAGATTTTAGTCAGATCTAGAGTGTTGAGATATATGCGTGAATTTATGTATCAGGCTGGTTTTATAGAAATAGAAACTCCAGTTTTAGAAACAATTTCATCTGGTGCAATGGCTAAAACTTTTAATACTCATTTAAATGCTTATGATCTTGATGTGCATTTGCGTATTTGTATGGGAGAATTATGGCAAAAAAGATTGTTAGTTGGAGGTTTTGAAAAAATTTTTGAACTTGGTAGAGCTTTTCGTAATGAAGGAGTAGATCATCAACATAATCCTGAATTTACCATGATAGAATATTATTGGGCTTTTGCTGATAGTAAAGAAAATGCAAAATTTCATGAAAAATTAATTCCTTTTGTAGTACAAAATTCTATTGGAAAATTAGAAGTAGAAATTGATGGAAAAAAAATAAATTTTACTCCACCATATGCTAGAATTTCTTTTCATGATGCAGTTTTAAAACATTCAGGTATAGATATTAATGATTATCCTGATGTAGATTCTCTTAAAAAAATAATGATAGAAAAAGGTTATGATCCAGGAAATTTAACAGAAAGAGGAAAAATAATTGATAATTTATACAAACAATCAACTCGACCAAAGATTATTCAACCAACATTTGTAACTGATTATCCAATTGAACTTAAGCCTTTGGCTAAAAAAGCTGCTGATCCAAGATATACAGAAATGTTTCAATTGATTGTTAATGGTTTTGAATTAAGTAATTCTTATACTGAATTAAATGATCCTATTGATCAGCGTCAAAGATTTGAAGAACAAGCTAAAAATAAATCTCAAGGTGATGAAGAAGCTATGGAAAATGATTGGGATTTTGTAGAAGCTATGGAACATGGTATGCCACCAGCAACAGGCACAGGAATTGGTATTGATCGTTTTACAGCTTTAATTACTGGTTCTCATACTTTACGAGAAGTAACAGCTTTTCCTTTAATGAAACCAAAAAAGACAGAAACAGAAGATAAATAATTTTATATTTTAAAAAATTTAGAATTAAAATAATATGAAAATGATAATGCTTTTTGGTACTTTTGATATTTTACATCCGGGACATATTAATTTGTTTGAACAAGCCAAAAAGCATGCTGATATTTTAACAGTAGTTGTGGCTCAAGATGTTAATGTTAAAAAAAATAAAAAACATCAAACAATATTTAATCAAAGAGAACGAATAAAAATGTTAAAAAATATTATTTTAATAGATAAGGTGATCTTAGGAAATAAAAAAGATTATTATCAAGTTATTTTAAAAAATAAACCAGATATAATCGCTTTAGGCTATGATCAAAAAGATTGTGGTCCAGGACTTGAAGAATTTTTGAAAAAAAATAATTTGAAAGCAAAAATTATTCGTTTAAAAGCTTACCAACCACAAAGATTAAAAAGTCATAAAGTTCGCAATTATATTGAAAGTATGATATGAAACAAAAAATTTTGATTGCCACATCTAATCAAGGTAAATTTAAAGAAATTACTCATCTTTTAGGAGATTTACCATTTGAATTCTTATCTTTAACTGATTTATCAGAAAAATTTTCTGAGCCAGAAGAAATAGGTAAGACCTTAGAAGCTAATGCTATTTTGAAAGCTAAATATTATGGGGATAAATCTAATATGATTACTATTTCAGAAGATACAGGTTTGTTCATAGATAGTTTAAATGGTTGGCCGGGTATAAAAGCCGCTCGGATAGGAAATAATGATGAAGAAAGAAGAAAAATTTTGTTAGAAAAAATGAAAAATATTTCCCATGAAAAGAGATCTGCCTTTTTTAAGACTTGTGCTGCTTGCTATAATCCAAATAATCAAAATACTTTTTTAAGCTTTGGTGAAATAAAAGGTAAAATCTTAAATCAAGAAGCAAAAATTAATGATTTAAATTTTGGTTATAATTCACTTTTCTTTGTACCAGAATTAAATAAAGCTTTTTCAGAAATGACCCTTTCTGAAAAAAATTCTATTAGTCAACGCGGTAAAGCTCTTAAAAAAATGGCTTATTATCTCAATCATGAATTTAGCGCTAAACATATTATTGTTTCAGTAGCTGTAATTATTGAAAATGGTAAAATTTTACTTGCAAAACGCTATGATCCACATAATCCTGAATTTCATGGTAAATGGGAATTATCTGGTGGAATAATGGAAATAGGGGAGACTTTAGAAAGTAATTTAATTAAAGAAGTTAGAGAAGAACTTGGTTATAAAATAGAAATAATAGAAAAAATAAATTATTTACATATTCAAGATCGTAAAAGTAATGATTTTGAATATCAAGTTTATTTAGTACCCTTAGTATGTAAAATTATAGAAAAAGTTGGAGAAATAAATGATAGTGAAGTTATAGAAATAAAATGGATTGATCCTGATGAATATTTAAATTTTGATTATGTGGCTAATAATAAAGTTATGATGGATAAAATTATTCCTCAAATAAAAGAAATTATTAATAAATATAAATTATAATATGTTAGATATAAATCTTATTCGTGAAAAAACAAAAGAAGTAGAAAAAGCACTTTTAAAACGCATAGATAGTGTTAATTTAGAATCAATTATTAAACTTGATGATGAACGAAAAATTTTAATTACCAAAGTAGATAAAATGAAAGCAGAAAGAAATAAAGGTAGTAAAGGTAAACCTGATCCAGAGGAAATTAAAAAAATGAAAACTTTAAGTGAAGAAATAAAAAAACTAGATGAAGAACTTAAAAATCTAGAAGAAAAATTAAAAGAAAAAATGGGAGAATTGCCAAACATACCAGCTGATGATGTTCCTGCTGGAGGTAAAGAAAATAATAAAGTTATAAAAACTTTTGCTGAAAAACCAAAATTTAATTTTACACCAAAAGATCATGTAGAATTAGCAACTTCATTAAATCTTATTGATTATAAACGCGCTGCTAAAATGTCTGGAAGTGGTTTTTGGATTTATAAAGGAGATGGAGCTTTACTTGAATGGGCGCTTTTAAATTATTTTATAGAATTTCACCGAAATAATGGTTATACATTTATAATTCCACCATTTTTATTAAATGAAGATTCAGCTTATGTTTCAGGACATTTGCCAAAATTTAGAGATGATCTTTATTGGACACAAGATGGAAATTGTTTAAATGCTACTTCAGAAATGATGTTGGGAAATTATCATCGTGATGAAATTTTAGATGAAAATAATTTACCAATAAAATATTATGCTTATTCAACTTGTTTCAGAAGAGAAGCGGGCAGTTATAGAAAAGAAGAAAGAGGTATGGTTCGTGGACATCAATTTAATAAAATTGAAATGTTCCAATTTACCAAAGAAGATCAGTCTTGGATAGCTTTTGAAGAAATGAAAAATTCTGTAGAAAAATTAGTAGAAGATTTAGGTTTACATTTTCAAACTTCACTTTTGGCAGCTGGAGATGCTTCAGCAGCTATGGCAAAAACCATAGATGTAGAAGTTTGGATTCCTAGTATGAATATTTATAAAGAAGTTAGTAGTATTTCTAATGCTCTTGATTATCAAGCTAGAAGAGGAAATATTCGTTATAAAACAGAAAATGTTAATAAATATGTACACACTCTCAATGCTTCAGGTTTAGCTACTAGTAGATTAATTCCAGCTATTTTAGAACAATTTCAGCAAGCTGATGGCAGTGTATTAATACCAAAAGTTTTACAAAAATTTATGGGTAAAGAAATAATTAAATAAATTATGAAAGATAAATTTCTCATAATTTTACCTGGTTGGGGAGGAAATACTCAAACTTGGATAAAATTTACAGATATTTCGGAAAATAAAATAAATACTCAAGTAATTGATTTACCTTGTTTTGGTTTAGAACCTTGCCCAACAGAAGTTTGGGGAATAGAAGAGTATGCTGAATTTGTAAAAAATAAAATAAAAACTATTACTGACAAACCAGTAATATTATTAGGACATTCTTTTGGTGGTCAAGTGGCTACTTATTTTACAGTTCATTATCCCGAAATGGTTGAAAAATTAATTTTAAGTGGAGCAGCTGTTTTTAGACCAGCTAAATTATTAAAAAGAACTATTTATTTTAAAATTGCAAGACTTGGTAAACTAATTTTTAAATTACCAATTCTCAAAAAATACAGCGTTCAATCCCGAAAATTAATTTACAAGATTGCTAATTCTCCTGATTATACTCACACTCAGGGAGTAAAAAGAGAAATTTTTAAAAAAGTTATTCGTCAAGATTTAGAAAAAATTTTACCAAAAATAAAAGTTCCTACTTTGGTAGTTTGGGGCAAAAAAGATAATTATGTTCCAATTGCTAAAGGTAAAAAAATTGCTAAATTAATTTCAGGAGCAAAAATAGAAATTTTTCCAAAAGGAAAACATGGCTTACATTTACAAATGCCAAAAGAATTATTTAAAATAATTTATGATTTCATTAATTAATATTACAATTTTTATTTTATGGTTTTTGAGCGCTTTTGCTGATTATACAGATCATACTTTTATTTTTCAATTAAAAGAATATCGTTGGGATAGATTTCGTGATTTTCTTTCTACTAAACAAGGGAAAAATTATTTATTGAGATATAATTTTTTTTGGAGAAGTTTATTTGTTATCCTTATATTATTTTGGCCAATAAATGAAATAATTTATGTAAAATATGTTTTAATTGCTATTTTTAGTATTGATTTATTATATAATTTATACAAAATCATAATTAAAAAATTCTATAGACCAAATTTTACTTATAAAGCAACTTTAATTATTGGTTTGGCAATTTTTTTAGAAGGTTTATTGTTTGTATTAAAAAGAGATTGGATGGCATTAATAATACTTTTACTAGTTAGATTTTTATTAATTAGTTTAATAGTAAAAATTATAAATTTATTGTCTAATTTAATAAAGAAATATTTTATTAAAAAAGCTACTCAAAAAATTCAAAAATATAATAATTTAATAGTTATTGGGATAACTGGTAGTTATGGAAAAACTTCTATTAAAAAATTTTTAACTCAAATATTATCAGTTAAATATAAAGTAATTTCTACACCTAAAAATATAAATACTGAAATTGGTATAGCTCAATTTATTTTAAAAAATGATTTTTCTGATCAAGATATTTTTATTGTAGAAATGGGTGCTTATAAAAAAGGAGAAATTAAATTAATTTGTGACATGGTTAATCCTAAAATAGGTATTTTAAGCGCAATCAATGAACAACATTTGTCTTTATTTGGTGATATTAAAACTACTCAAAACACAAAATATGAATTGTTACGCTCTCTTCCTGTTGACGGTTTAGCAGTGGTAAATATGGATAATAATTATACTAGAGAATTTATTAATGAATTAAATACTAATGTTCAAACTTTTGGTTTAAATTCAGAAAATAATCCAACTTGCCTTATAAAAGATATTCAAGCAAATTTAGATGGTTTGCATTGTAAAGGATTGATAAATGGTAAAGAATATAATGTGCAGACAAATTTAATTGGAGAATTTAATGTGATGAATATTGCTCCTTGTGTATTGGTAGCTATTTTTTTAGGATTAAATTTAGAAGAAATAAGAAAACAAATAAAAACTTTACCAAATAATTTAGAATTTTTTGAATATGGTAATTGTAAAATTATCAATGATAGTTATAATTCTAATCCCGATGGTTTTAAAGCAGTTTTAGATATTTTAAACAAATTTCCTTCAGATAAAAAAAGAATAATTATTACTAGAGGCATGTTAGAATTAGGAAAAGAAAGTGAAAATCTTCATAAAAATATTATAGAAGAAATTTCTTTTATTGCAGATGAATTAGTTGTTATTACTCCAGATTTTTTTAAACTTTTTAAAGAAAATGCTTTAAAAAAGTATCGAATAAATATTATTGAAAAATTTGAACATCAAGATTTATTAAATTATATTAAAAATATAAAAAATAAAAATTGTGTTATTTTATTAGAAAATCGGATACCTCAAATTGTTATGGATGAATTAAGAAATAATAAGAAATAAATTTATGAATTTTTTTCGTAAACCAATTTTTACTGGTTTTGGACCAAATATTACTAAAAAGGATAATTTTATTGCTTTATCTTTTTTATTTCTACCTTGGAATTGGCCTTTTTTAAATAAAGGTTTTTGGGAAAAAAAAGTAGAAGAAAAATTTAAAAATTATTTTAATGTATCAAATGTCTGTCTTTTTGATAGTGGTAGATCAGCTTTACAATTTGCTTTGGAAGCTTCTGGAATAGGGGAGGGAGATGAAGTTCTAGTTCAAGCTTATACTTGTGTAGTGGTTACTAATGCTATAAATTGGTCCAAAGCAAAACCAGTTTTTATAGATATTCAAAATGATTTTAATTTAAATTTTGAAGAGCTTAAAAATAAAAAGACTACTAAAACCAAAGCGATTATTATTCAACATACTTTTGGTAAATCAATTAGTGAATTAGAAAAAATTATTACTTGGGCTAAAGAAAATAATCTTTTAGTTATAGAAGATTGTGCTCATTCTTTAGGAGCAAAATTAAACGATCAATTTTTAGGAACTTTTGGAGATATTGGTATGTTTAGTTTTGGTAGTGATAAAATAATTTCTTGTGTAAGAGGTGGAGCTTTAATAACTAATAACAAAAATATTGCTATAAAAATAAAAAATCTTAAAAATAATTTACCTAATCCAAAATTAATTAGAACTATTCAACATTTATTGCACTATCCTTTATTTTCTTTTTCTAAACCATTATACAATATTGGTATAGGAAAATTAATTTTATTTTTAGCAAAAAAATTTAATATTATAAACAAAATTATTTATAAAGAAGAAAAATTTGGTTTTCCCACAAAATTTTATCCTAGTAAATTAGCTAATTCTTTAGCTAAAATACTTTTTTTTCAAATTGATAATTTAGAATATTTCAATCGTCATCGCAGAGAAATAGCTAGATTTTATAATGATAATATAAATAATAAAAAAATTAGTAAACCAGAATGGAATGAAGATTCAGTTTGGTTGCGCTATACAATTCTTATGGAAGAACCATCTGTATTACATTTAAAAGCAAAAAAACAAGGTATAATTTTAGGAAATTGGTATAATACTCCTATTGCTCCAAAAAATATTGATTTAAGTAAAACTGGATACACACCAAATCAATGTCCAAATGCTGAAATTTTATCTTCTAAATCAATAAATCTACCCACTAATCATTTTATAAAAATAAAAGACGCTAGAAAAATAGTAAAAATTATTAACAATTTATAATTATTATGGAAATAAAACAAATAAAAAATAAAGAAGAATGGGAAAAATTTGTCTTAAGTCAACCAGATACTTTATTTGTTCAATCTTTTCAATATGGTGAGTTTTATAAAAAAATAGAGGAGAACTATTGGATTTTTGGTTTATATGAAAATAACAATTTAATTGGTGGTGCTTTGGTTGTTAGTGTGCATGCCAAAAGAGGTAATTTTTTATTTATTCCTTATGGTCCAATATTAGATTTTAGTAATAATTTAAAATTAAAAGAATTTAGTAATTTTATTAAAAAATTTGCTAAAGAAAATAATTATGATTTCGTTAGAATTTCTCCTTTTATAGAAGATAATGAAAATAATAAAAAAAATTTTAAATCACTAGGATTCAAAGATGCTCCTATTCATATTTTAGCTGAGACTACTTGGATTTTAAATTTAGAACCAACTGAAGAAGAATTGCTTAGTAAAATGAATAAAAATCATCGTAATTTAATTAGTCGTTGTCAGCGTGAAAATGTTTTTATTGACAAATCAATTACTGAAAAAGCATTGAATGATTTTAATAATTTACATGATATAACAGCTAAAAGACATAATTTTCATAGATTTTCCAAAAATTATATTGATCAAGAATTTTTATCTTTTAAAAATAATAATCAGGCTTTAATATTTAATGGATATTTAGAAAATAAACAATTAGATTCTTCAGCTATTATTATGTTATATGGAAATACTGCAGTCTATCGTCACGGAGCTTCATTAAATTTAATAAAACAAATTCCAACTTCATATTTATTACAATGGGAAGCTATAAAAGAAGCAAAAAAACGTGGTTTAAAATATTATAATTTTTGGGGTATTGCTCCAGAAAATTCTTCTACCAATCATCCTTTTAAGGGAATAACTCATTTTAAAAAAGGTTTTGGTGGTTATCAAAAAAATTTATTACATTGTCAAGATCTTCCTATTTCTTGGCGTTATAAAATAAATTGGTTAATAGAAACTTTACGAAGTATAAAGCGTGGTTTTAAGTAAAAATTGTGAAAAAATTTTTTAATCGATACAAATTAAAAAGAAAATTAGGAAGACAAATTCAAAGTGCTTCTAAGTTTGTTTTTTCTTATAATCAAATTAATAAACATAAAGATTATGATTGGAGAAAACCAAAATCAAATCCTTTCAAAAAAACAACTGAAATAAATTGGAAAAAAAGAATAGAAATTTTTTTATTAATTTTTACTATTTTAGCTACTTTTATAACTATTATATACAGTTCATTTTTTAAAATAAAAAATATAGAAATTTCTGGTTTAAAAAGAATAAATAATCAAGAATTAATTGAAAATATTACTAATATAACTAATTATAAAAGTTTTTTAATTATTCCCAAAAATAATTATTTTACAATTGATTTAAATGAAATTATTTTTATTTTAAAACAAAAATACCCAATTCAAAATATAACTATTCAAAAAATATTTCCTGATAAAATAAAAGTAGAGGTAGAAGAAAAAATATCCAAAATAATTTATAATGATGGTAGAATTTACACTTATTTAGATGAAACTGGAAAAGTCATAGAGATATTACGTTATGTAGGAGAAGATGAATGGCTGATAACAAAAAAAAGTGTTACTTCTACTAATGAACTTGGTGAAGAAATAATTACAGAAAAAGAAATTGCAAGAAAACCTAAAATTTCTATAAATAAAATTACTCAAGAAATGGGGGATTATCCTATTATTTATAGGCAGAATGACGGGGATGATCTAAAAATAAATGATTTGGTATTAAATCAGAATAAAATTTCAGGAATAATTCAATGGTTTAATTTATTAGAAAAAAGAACTGATATTAATTTTACTTATTTTTTTATTGAAAATGATTTTGGCGAGGGGATAATAAAAACTAGTGATGGTTGGGAAATAAAAGTAAAAATTACTACTGACATAACAAATCAATTTAATGAATTAGAATATCTTTTGAAAAATAAAATTGATAAAAACAATTTAAGTTATATAGATCTAAGATATTCTGGAAGAGTATATTGGAAATAGAGAATAAGTAAATTACTCATTTTAATATTAAATTAGATAGGTTTAAGATATAGTTGAATGTCGCACAATATATCTTATACGACGCTACAAAACAAGCCTTTTAAAACACAAGGTAATCTAATACCACTAATTTACCATTATTTTAGCTTTAATTAGCTAATTACTTTATATTTTATTCAAAAATAACAAACTCTCTCCTTTTTTATTTAGTAAATAATATTTAATTTAAAATAACTCATTATTTAAATATATTTATTTTATAAAGTAAATTATTTAAAAATTTAATTACTAAATTAATTTTCTATTTTTAATTAATAAATTTGCAGATAAATAAAAAAACCAATTAATTTGGTTCTATTTATTATTTATTCTACTATCCTCTACCTTTTAAGTAATTCCCCTGCTTTATATTGTGCGACGCTATATAATCTATTCCTTAATAAAAGCTTGATAAACATCACGCAATTTTTTAGCATCTTCAAGAGCATTATGATCTTGATATTTACTAGTATCAATTTTTAAGTCATTGTAAAATTTCTTATATCTCATGCTTTCTGGACTATAACCATAAGCAAATAAAATACTAGCAAAATCTATTGGTATCCAAAAAGCTGGATGTTTTTGTGGATCACCAAAAATCTTATACCAAAACATAGCGTCAAATTGATTCACATAAGCTATTAAAAATGGTTTATCTTTTTGATCTCGTCCAATAAAATCCCAAATCTTTTCTCTCCCCTGTTCTAAACTAATTTTCTTACCTTTGAGATAAGGTAAAACTTTTTTCTTTACCCAAGGATGAACATCTTTATCATCATATTTAAATTCTAAATATAATTTTTTTCCATTATTTTTAATCAAACCAATTGATAATAATTGAGCTTTTTCTATATTCAAATTGGTAAATTCAGTATCAAAAAAAATTAAATTGTTAGAATAAAGTTTTTTCATAATTAATAATCTTTAACTAAATAATTCAAAGGATTAGTTGGAATACCATTTTTTCTAACTTCAAAATGTAAATGAGGACCGGTAACAAATGGACCAGCACCAACTGTGCCTGGTGTTCCACCAGAATAACCAATAATATCACCTCTGGTAACAAATTTATCAGCAGAAACAATAATTTTACTCAAATGTCCATATAAAGTAGCTAAACCATTAGAATGTATCAATAATACATAAGAATAACATGAAGCTGAACTACAATATTTAGCTGTACCAACATACCCAGAAGCAGTTGCTTTAATCGGTGTTCCTTGAGCAGCTCGAATATCTATTCCACTATGTTCAAATATATGACGATATGGATAATCAGGATCATGAAAATAAGCAGTAATATAACGACTTTGTGTAGGCCAAGAAAGTTTGGTAATATCATCATTAATTTTACTTAATTTATTTTGTTCTGCTAATTTACGCCTCACTTCTGCTTCTATAGAAGATATTTCATTTTCAATTTGTCGATATTGAGTATTTAAATTATTTAATAATGCACTATAAGTTTTTTCATTAGACTTTGATTTATTTAATAAATCTTGTTTAAGAAATTTTTGATCATTATAATCTTTTTTCTTTTCTAATAATTCTTGTTTAAGATTTTCATAACTTTTTTTCTTTTCTTCATTTTGTGTTTTTTTATTCTGTAAATCATTAGTAGCAATTTGCAAACTAGTAACATTTTTACCTAAACTTTGTTCTACAGTTCTTAAATATTGCAATTCACTATAAAAATCAGAAAAATTATCATAGGTAGCTGCTATTTCTAAATAATTTTTATTTCCATTATAATATAATGTTCTAATCATTTCTCCTAAAATCATTTTTTGTTTTTTTATTAAATTTTCTTTATTTTCAATTTCTAAGGAAAGTACTTCAATTTCTAAATTTATAAATTCTAACCTTTCTTCACTAGCTTTTATATCTAATTCAACTTTAGCAATACGATTACTTATCAAAGACATTTGATTTTTCAAAGATGTTGATTCTAATTGAGTTTGTTTTATTTTTTCTTTATAAACAATAATACTGTCTTCTAAATCTTTTATTTTGGCTTTCTTTTCAGCAATAGCTTTATTAAGTTGTTCAATTTCTGCTGTATTACCACCCACTTCATTAATTTGTGAAAATACAAAATTAGGTCCAAAAATAAACCCACTAAATAATAATATAAATAATAAAAATTTTTTCATGTTATTTATTATCTCACAATTTTTTAATTGCTTTATTAATTCTTTCTAAACTTTTTTCTCTACCAAGAACTTCTGCAATTTCGTATGGTCCGGGAGAATTTTTTTGACCTGCTAAAGCTACTCGCATTGGCCAAAGCACATTACCTACTCCATAATCTTTTTCTTTTATCCACTCCCCTACTTTCTTATCTAAATTATCTTTAGTCCATTCTTGAACACTTAATGTATTCAAATAATTATAAAGTTCTTGAAGTTTATTTTTTGTACCTTCTTGATTATCTTTTTTCCATACTAAAACATCACTTTCATAAGGTAAATCTTCAAAAATAAAGCGTAAATTTTTTACTAATTCTAATAAAGTTGTAGCTCTTTCTTTTTCTAAAGCAATAACTTTGGAAATTGAAAATTGTGAATTAGAAATAGAATATTTTTCTTCTAACAAAGGTCCACATAAATCTAATAATCTTTTTTCATCAATTATTTTTAAATATTCTTTATTATACCAATTTAATTTGTCTAAATTAAATACTGCTCCAGCTTTATTAACTCGTTCTAAACTAAAATTTTGAATTAATTCAGCTAAACTAAATATTTCTTTTTCTGTACCCGGATTCCAACCTAAAAAAGCTACAAAATTTAATAAAGCTTCTGGTAAATAACCTTTATCACGATAATCTTCAACTGCTACATCACCTTGACGCTTACTTAATTTTGATTTATCAGGATTTAATAATAATGGTAAATGCGCAAATTGTGGAGGTTGCCAACCAAACATTTTATATAAAACTAAATGTTTAGGTGTAGATGATAGCCATTCTTCACCACGAATTACCTGAGTAATCTCCATTAAATGATCATCTATTACAACTGCTAAATGATAAGTTGGAAAACCATCAGCTTTAAAAATTACTTGATCATCAATTAATTCATTTTTAAATTCTATTTCACCACGAATTAGATCAGTAAATTTGGTAATTCCTTCTCGAGGCATTTTCATGCGAATAACATATTTTTCATTATTAGCAATTCTTTTTTTTACTTCTTCTAAAGATAAATTACGACAATATCCATCATAACCAGTTGGTTGCTTATTTACTTCTTGAATTTTTCTTAATTCTTCTAATCTTTCTTTGGAACAAAAACAATAATAAGCTTTTTCTTCACTAATCAATTGGTCAACATACTTTTTATAAATTTCTAATCTTTCAGATTGAATATAGGGTCCATTTTTTCCAATTTGTTCTATTCTTTTCTTATCTTCTGAAAAAATTACTCCTTCATCAGGTTTAATACCAGCCCAAGCTAAAGATCTTAATAAATTTTCAGTAGCTCCTTCAACAAATCTTTCTCTATCAGTATCTTCAATTCGTAAAATAAAATTACCATTATTTTTTTTAGCAATTAAATAAGCGTATAAAGCTGTTCTCAATCCTCCTACATGTAAATAACCAGTTGGTGAAGGCGCAAAACGTGTTTTTATCATAAATTAACTTATTTTTGATATTAAAATACCAGCTGCAATCGCGGCATTGAGCGATTCTGCTTTTCCTTTTCCAAATATAGTATACTGGTCATCAGAAATTTTTTCAATCTCTGGTCTAATTCCCTGAGACTCGCTTCCAATAACAAAAATTAATTCTGGTTTAAATTTTAAAGTGTCTAGATCTTTACCGTTCATAGTTAAACAATAAATTTTATAATGATATTGTTTTTGTAAATAAAGTAAATCTTTAATTAAATTTTTACTTTCCATTATTTTCATTCGAAAGATTGATCCCATAGTACTTCTAACTACTTTAGGATTAAAAACATCAACACAATCTTCAGATAATAAAATATTTTTTATTCCAAACCAGTCTGCTGTTCGAATAATTGTACCTAAATTTCCTGGATCTTTGATACCATCAAGACAAATTATTTTATCATCAAGTAAATCATGAATATTAAATTCTGGTTGATTGACAATCGCAAGTACTCCCGGAAAAGTATCAGTTGTTTTTATATCTTTAATATCTTTTCGACCACAAAATTCTATAAAAACTGTTTTTTTCTCAGCTTTTTTAATTAAATCAATAAATTCTTTTTCATCACGACGACTTCCTTCAATTACAATTAAAATAACTTCCAAATTTGAATCTAAAGCTTCATTAACACCTTTAATTCCTTCAATTAAAAATTCTTTATCTTTAATACGAATTTTCTTTTGCTGAAGTTGATTGATATGTTGAATAATTTTTTTTGCTAACATAAAATTAAACTTTTTTATTTTTCAAAACTAAAAATAAAAATACTACAGTTGCTTTCCAAATTCTTTTGATTCTACTTGGTTGTCTAATTAAACGATATAACCATTCTAAACCAATTAAACGTAAAAATTTTGGCGCTCGTTTTATTTTTCCAGATATAAAATCAAATGATCCACCCAAACCAATAGCAATTTTTACACTAGGTAAATCACGCAAATTTTCAGTAATCCATTTTTCTTGTTTTACATGACCAAAAGCCACCAACAAAACATCTGGCGCAGACATAATAATCTCACTAATTAAATCATCATTTTTTTCTTTATCATAAACTATAATATTTTTTTCATCAGCTTTAATTTTGCTTATTTCTAAACCAGGATGTCCCCCAACAATTTTTAATTGAGGGAATTTTTTTTCTAAAAAATTTTTAGATCCTTCAATAACTTCTTGACTTCCTGATCCTAATAAATAAATACTTTTATTTTTACTTTCAGCTATTTGACAAATTAACATCATTAAATCTACTCCTGGCAAACGCTTAGCTCCACTCACTAATGATAAACCAAAACCGTCACAAACATTTAAATCTCCACTATTTAAAACTTCTTTAAAATAATGATCTTTTTGAGCATCTACTAACATTTCTGGATTAGGAGTAAAAATTTTATGAGAAAGATTGCTATCCAAAAAATAACTTAATTTTTTAAGTATTTCCTGAGTATTAAAATTATCTACTCTTACACCTAAAATATTCATAATTTAGCTAAATTTATGCTTTATAGTATAAAGTATTTGACAAAAATTTGCAATATAGTATACTATTATCACTCAGGTATAAAGAGTGATAATTAAAAAGAATGTTAATTTAAAAATATGAATCCACAAAATTTTACTAATAAATCTCAAGAAGCTTTACAAAGAGCTTCAATAATTGCTAATGAAAATGGTCAACCACAAGTAGAACCACCTCATTTATTTTTTGCTTTACTTGAACAAGAAGAAGGTGTGGTAATTTCTGTTTTCAAAAAACTTAATGCTAATATAAAACAATTGCGTGATGATGTTCAAAAAATGATTAATTCTCTACCTAAACAAAATGGACCAATGCCCGGAGCTGGTTTAGGACAAATTCTTATGGGACAAGCAATGATGTATATTATTCAAAATGCAGCCAATGAATCTAAAAAAATGGGAGATGATTATATTAGTGTTGAACATTTACTTTTATCTTTTTTAACTAATAAAAATCCAATTAGTGATGCTTTAGGAAAACAAAATATTCAATATGATGATGTTTTGAAAATTTTAGCTTTAGTGCGCGGAACTCAAAAAGTAGATAGTCCAGAACCAGAAAATAAATATCAAGCTTTAGAAAAATATAGTAAAAATTTAACTGATCTTGCGCGTAAAGAAAAACTTGATCCAGTGATTGGTCGTGATGATGAAATTCGTCGAGTAATGCAAGTTTTAACTAGACGAACAAAAAATAATCCTGTTCTGATTGGTGAACCTGGAGTTGGTAAAACAGCAATTGCTGAAGGTTTAGCTCAAAGAATTATCAATGGTGATGTTCCAGAAAGTTTAAAAGATAAAGAAGTTGTAGCTCTTGATGTTGGAGCTTTGGTAGCAGGAACAAAATTTCGAGGCGAATTTGAAGAACGTTTCAAAGCAGTTTTGAAAGAAATAACAGAATCTGATGGAAAAATAATTTTATTTATTGATGAACTTCATACTATTGTAGGAGCTGGTTCTAGTGAAGGTGCGATTGATGCTAGCAATATGTTAAAACCAGCTTTAGCTCGTGGTGAACTTAATACTATTGGAGCAACCACTCTCAAAGAATATCAAAAATACATTGAAAAAGATGCAGCCTTTGAGCGTCGTTTTCAACCAGTAATAGTTTATGAACCAAGTATTGATGATGCTGTTGCAATTTTACGCGGTATTAAAGAAAAATATGAAGTTCATCATGGTGTGCGTATCACTGATCCCGCGATTATCGCTGCGGTTGAGCTTTCTAATCGTTACATTACTGATAGATTTTTACCAGATAAAGCTATTGATTTAATTGACGAAGCCACTTCAGCTCTGCGTATGGAAATAGATTCAATGCCTGATGAATTAGATAAAATGAAACGAGAAATGATGAAAACAGATATTGAAATTCGCGCTTTGAAAAAAGAATCTGATGAAGAATCTAAAGAAAGAATGAATAAATTAAAAGAGCGTTTAGCTAATTTGAAAGAAAAAAGTTCTGAATTAGAAACTCATTGGCATAATGAAAAAGAAATTATTACTAATATTCGTAATCATAAAAAAGAAATTGATAAATTAAAACAACAAGCTGAAATTGAAGAACGCCGTGGCAATTTACAAAAAGTGGCCGAAATTCGTTATGGTCAAATTCCTATTACAGAAGAAGCAATAAAAAAACAAGAAAATAAATTAGCAGATATTCAAAAAGGTAGAATTATTCTTAAAGAAGAAGTAACTGAACAAGATATTGCTCAAGTTGTTGCTCGTTGGACTGGAATTCCTGTTTCCAAAATGCTAGAAGATGAAATTAAAAAACTTGCTCGTATGGAAGAAGAATTAGGAAAACGCGTAATTGGACAAAAAGAAGCTATAGTTGCTATGTCTAATGCAATTCGTCGTTCTCGAGCAGGAATTAATGAAGAAAAACGCCCAATCGGTTCATTTATTTTTATGGGACCAACTGGAGTTGGAAAAACTGAATTAGCCAAAGCTTTAGCTGAATTTATGTTTAATAATGAAGAATCTCTTGTTCGTATAGACATGAGTGAATATATGGAAAAACATACTGTTAGTAAAATGATTGGCTCCCCTCCCGGCTATATTGGTTATGATGAAGGTGGACAATTAACAGAAATAATTCGTCGTCGCCCTTATTCTGTAATTCTTTTTGATGAAATTGAAAAAGCTCATCCCGATGTTTTTAATATGATGTTACAAATTTTAGATGACGGTCATTTAACTGATGCTAAAGGTAGAAAAGTAAATTTCAAAAACACAGTTATTGTTATGACTAGTAATATTGGCTCAGACATGATAATGAAAATGAGAAAAACAGGTGATTTTGGTTTTGCTGATGGTAAAAATAAATCCAATCAACAAAAAGAAGAAAAAATTAAAGAAAAAATAATGGAAAGTTTGAGAGAAAGATTCAAACCAGAATTTTTGAATCGAGTTGATGAAATTATTATGTTTCACCCACTTAATGAAAAAGAAATTCGTTTAATTGTAGATTTACAACTAAATTTAGTTGAGCAACGCTTGCAAGAAAAAAGAATTGAACTTGAAGTTAGTAAAAAAGCCAAAGATTGGTTAGCTAAAAAAGGTTATGATCCAAATTTAGGAGCTCGTCCACTTAAACGAGTAATACAAACTGAACTTCTTAATCCTCTTGCCATGCTTATCATTGAAGGAAAAATTTATGATGGCAAAAAAGTAAAAGTGGATATAGAAAAAAATAAAATAATTATAAAATAAAATATTAAAAATTAAAAGCACTTGTTTATCACAGGTGTTTTTAATTTAGGACTTTAATTTTAAATTATAATCTGCTATAATTTTTAAAGTTAAATTATTTTTATGAAAAAATTTTCTTTTTATTTTTTATTATTTTCTATATTTTTTATTTTAGGAATTGGTTGTAGTCTGCAAAAAAATCTTCCAAATATAAATTTATCTCTTCCAATTGATATTAAAATAGAAGCTGAAACTCCAAAAGAAATAATTATAAAAAATGAAAATATAAAAGATTGTCAAACTGATTTATTTTGTTTTGAAAAAGCAGCCGACACTTGTCAATTAGCTAAAGTTAAAAATTCTTATACAATTAATAATCTGGGAATTAATTTAAATTTTAATGATCATTATGAAATTAAAGGTTTAGTTGGAGAAAAATGTTTATTTTATATGAAAACTAATACTCTAACTGCCAAGTATAGTAAAGAAATAAAAACTTTATTACTTAATCAAGGTATGACAGAAAAACAAATTCAAGAATACGAAAATGTAGGCAATAAAGAAGCTGAAATTAATTATAATGGTAAAGATGGTTACTGCTTTTTTGATTATACAACTGATCTAAAAAATTTAATTAATCACTGGTCAAATAATGATTATTCCTCTTTATCAATAACAGATGTTGCTCAATGTTTTGGTGATCTTTTTGCTGAACAAAATAATAAACAATAAATTTACAAATTAAATTTAAAAAGATATAATTATAAAAATTAATTTAATTAATAAAAATATATGCCCCAATGTTCTATCTATGATAAATCTTTAAGATTTTCTCGAGCTCTTTATGGAATTTTAATTATTATTGGTTTTTTTACTAAAAATCCTTGGTATGTTTTAGCAGTTATAATTATGTTAGCTTTAGGAACTATTAATATAAAATTAAATATCCCTTATCAAATTCATGTTTTCTTTGTTAAAAAAATTCTCAAAAAACAAACTCTCATAATCCAAAAAGAATCTACTGAATTAAATTTTGTTTCAGGTATGACAGCAATTTTATTATTACTTGGATTCTTAGCTGTTTATTTTAATAAATTTACTACTTTGGGATGGATTTGGCTTTTAATTATGTCATTATTATTATTTTTAGCTTGTTTTGCTGGTTTTTGTGTAGCAACTCTTAGTTATGCTCTCTTTGTAAAACTTCTAAAAAAACAAAAAAATGAAACCCCTAACAAATAATAATTCAAATTGTATTAATTGTTCTGAAAATTGTTCTTCCAATAAATTAGGTTGTCCAAATTATGTAAATAAAAATTGTTTTACAGCCAGAACATTAAATGCTCCTCCATCAAAAAGATGTCAATATTGTACTTCTAAATTTAATCAATGTCTTTTTTTCCAATATTTAGTAATTACTATATTACTTGTTTCTATATTATTAATTATATCTTTAATCATAGATGGTGAAATTTTAAAATCAGTAATTATTACTATTTTTGTTTTTGCTACTGTTTATGGATATTTTTTTAACAAAAGTACAGAGAAAATTATTGAATCAAGCTTTTCTGAAAAAAAAGCCAAAGAAGCTTTAGAAGAATTAACTGAAAAATTAGAAGATAAAGTTGAAGAACAAACTCGTAGTTTAAAAAAGAAAAATTTACATTTAGAAAAATTATTAAAAATGCGTTCAGAATTTTTAGATGTAGCTTCTCATCAACTTCGTACACCAGTAAGTGTAATTAAAAATACAATGGAAATGATGAATGAAGGTGATTTTGATAAAATTTCTTCAAAAGAAAAGAAAATTTATATTAATAATGCTTTTGAAAAAAGTAAAAAACTTCAACAAATTATTTCTGATATTTTAGTAACTTCAGAATTAGATACTGTTGGTTTGGCAATCAATAAAAAAGATGCTCAAGAAATACAACTAGAAAACTTAATAAAAAAAGCTATTACTGAAATAAAATTTGAAGCTGAAAAAAGACAAACAATTATTGAATGGAAAAAACCTAAACAAAAATTACCAATTATTCTTGGCTATGAACAATATTTAAGTCAAGCAATCTTCAATTTAATAGATAATGCTTTAAAATACACTCCTTCAATTGGTACTACTCCTGAAACAAGAGATGTACGAACGAAACAAGGTAAAATTAAAATTGAAACAAAATCAGACAACAAATATATTTCTTTTACTGTAAGTGATAATGGTATAGGAATACCACAAAAAGAACTCAAAAAAATGTTCAAAAAATTTAGCCGAGCTTCTAATGCTAAAAATATGTATACTGATGGTAGTGGTTTAGAATTATTTATTATAAAGAAAATTATAGATGGTCATCATGGAAAAATTACAGTAGAAAGTAAATTAAACAAAGGTACAAAATTTACTATCTTTTTACCAATTAAAAAATAATAAAAAACAAAAAACATCTTAATTAAATTAAGATGTTTTTTAATTAACCTTTCGTCCTTTATCTTAAACTTTTTTGGACTCATCAGTAACAAAATCATTGTTAGAGGTTGTAGGAGAAAAAGTGTTTGTGTGGAACACTCTTTCCCCTTTTTCAACCAATGAAAGTAAGAGAAATTAAATCTCTCGCAAGATATTTTTCATATGTCCTGAAATTCTAATAACATCAATAGTGCTATTAGAATAACCAAAGGATGCTCTAATAGAGCCTACCGCTGTTCTCGCAAAATATTGACGCCTTCTTTTGATTTCTTCCAAACCAAAAATAACTTCGTCAGTTGCACGCGGAATAACTTCATCTACAGAGTATCCATGTATTTTTTCGTTGACGCCTGGATTACAAAAACAACCCACGCGAACAAAAAAACCCCTATCACTTGTCATTTTTTCAAACAGTCCTGGATTAATAATCTTACCATCCTTCACCACACTGAAGGCGATAATATCATTTCCTCTAGGAGTATGAATGATAATCTGGGCATTACTATTTTCTTTTGTTTCATAAAGAATATCCCAGACATCATTTGCTATTGCTACTGCATGAGCTTTGCGATCTCCTCCAAGAGAATTTAGAAAATCCAGTCCGTTCTTCACAGCCCCAATCATCCCGAAGTTCGGGCTACCATCTTCATACCGAGTTGCTCCACGAGCATCTGGTACAAAGAAATCACGTTGAACTGATACCAACATGATGGGACCACCCGTGAACCATTTCTTGTGAAGCTTGGTAAACATCCGACGATGAATCACCAAAGCCCCAACACCAGTTGGAAATCCAAACAGCTTATAAAAACTGATCGGAACAAAATCAGGTTTCACCTGACTTAAATCCAACTGATCATTAGCCAAGAAAGCTGCTGCGTCCAAAAGGACATCCCATCCACGTCTATGGGCATAATCTACCCAATGCAAAGAATGCAAATTACCGGAATAATTGCTCTTTGCAGGATAAGCAAAAAGTCTATTTCCATATCTAGAACGTGGATAATTGAGCAGACGGGTTAATTCCTGCGTGTCAAGAACCAATCCTTCTCCTACACCTTTGATCGGAGCATAAGTAAATATAGCTCCAGATCTCTTAGCTGTTTCTCGTAATCCATTTATTGAATTATGATTATCAGCCGTAAGAAGAAGCTGTCCACCAACCCCAAAGTTGTAATGCTCTAAGAGTCTGATGGCTTCCGTTGCTCCGCTAGTGAAAATAACCTCATATTCTTTTGGGTCTGCATTTAAAAACTGAAGTACAGCTTCCCGAGCTGCTTCAATTTCTTCAGCTGCCCGCAATGATGGTTCGTGACCAGAATGAGGATTTCCTAACAGAATATTACGTAAATGATCTGACCACTCGTCAATTAAAGACACGGGTGGCAAAGCCGCTCCAGTCCAGTCAGCATAAACCTGACCAGACTGAAGATAAGGAAATTGTCCGTTCAGTAGCTGACTATTCATTTTTTACCTCCATTGGTTAAGCGTATTATTTTTACGCAAAAATAAAAAGAACAAAAACAAAATGTTACATACATAGTAACACTTTAAAATAGCATTTTTCAAGTTCATTGTCAAGTAACTTAAATAAATTTTGTTCACAGTTCACAAAACTGTTAAAATTTGTTATAATATCTTAGTAAAAAATATGTATAAATTAGCTAAAAAAATAACTTTATTTATTATATTGTTGGGTTTTTTTATTTTTCCTACCCATATTTTAGCTACAACTGAAGATAATTTCAATCCTCACAATCTTATTTCTGACGAAGAAATGCAAAATTGGCAATCTATGGAAAGAGCTGATATACAGGCTTTTTTAGTAGATAAAAATAGTTTTTTAGCTAATTATAAAACTAAAGATAAAGAAGGAATTACCAGAACTGCCTCAGATATTATCGCTCGCGCAGCTCGAGAACATCAAATAAATCCAAAATATCTTTTAGTTAAACTTCAAAAAGAACAAAGTCTCATTACTGCTAAAAATCCCACAGAAAAACAATTAAATGGAGCAACTGGTTATGGAATATCTGATGGTTGTGGTTGGACCTGTACAACTTATTTAAATAACATTGGTTTTGGAAAACAAATTGATGCTGCCGCAGGTATTATACGCTGGTATTATGAAAATATGTCCAAAGAAATTTGGATTAAAAGACCAAATATTTCTTATATTATAGATAATCAATTAATAATACCAAAAAATAAAGCTACGGCATTTTTATATACTTATACACCACATATACAGGGTAATAAAAATTTTTGGAAACTCTGGAATGATTGGTTTAGTCAAGTATATCCTGATGGTTCTTTGTTAAAAGCTCAAACTTCTGCAAATATTTATTTAATCCAAGATGGTAAAAAACGCAATATAAAAAATATGAGTGTACTTTTGAGCCGTTTTGATATCAAAATGGTAATAGAAGTAAGTGATTCTGAACTAGCTAATTACCCAGATGGAATTGAACTTAATTTTCCAAATTATTCTATTCTCAGACAAAATTCACAATATTATTTAGTTGACTTTGATACTATTCGTCCTTTTGAAAATGCAAATACTGTAAAAACTTTAGGCTATCATCCTGATGAAATTTTAGATGTTAATGAATCTGATTTAGCTGGCTATATTATAGGACAAAAAATTACTGTGGATACTACAAATTTTGTTGGTAAACTTTTGCGTGTAAAAGAAAATAATAATTTATATTATCTCAAAGATAATACTCTCTTCCCTATCACTGATCCTGATATTGCCAAAGTAAATTTTCCAAATTTAATTGAAGAAAAAATAAATTTAAAAGAATTAACTAATTATAAAATTGGTGAATTAGTAAAATTAAAAGATGGAAGTATTTTTGGTATTGAAAATGATAATAAAATTTATGTAGTAGAAAATGGTAAAAAAAGACATATTTTTGATGAACAGGTTTTTAATGCTTATGGATTCAAATGGACTAATATTGTTTGGATAGATCAATTAACAGGTATAAATATTCCTACTGGACAGCCTCTTTATCTTCCTTCTAGAATGATTACTAAAGAAATTAACACTCTCACTAAATCAGATACTACTAAAATAAACCTTACTCCAGAAGAAGAAAGTGTTTACATAAATAATGGTTTTGTTACTGATATAAACACTTATTTAGTAGCTGATTATGAAACTGAAGAAATTTTAACTGGAAAAAATATTGATGAAATAAGACCTATGGCTAGTTTTACTAAAGTAATGACTGGTTATTTATTATTTAAAAAAGGAATAAATATAGAAGGAAAAAATACTTATCAAGCTGATCGTCATCAATCTGTTTACCATAATTTTAGAATTGTTGAAGGTGAACAAATTTATAATAAAGATTTGTTAAATTCTATGTTAGTCTCCTCTATCAATACCCCTGCCAAAATGCTAGTCAATTATGTAGAGCCAGATGAAAAACTATTTATCAAAGAAATGAATAAACAAGCTATTGACTGGGGATTGAACAAAACAAAATTTACTGATGTTTCTGGTTATGATCTTGGTAATGTTACTACAGCTAGAGAATATCTAAAAATTTTCAAAAATGTTTCTAAAAATATTGACATGAAAAAATATTTAGGAACAAAATATTATGATTATAATGAAATCAAAGATCTTGACAATAAACCTAGACATTATGATTATAATAGTAATGAACTAATGAACAAAGATGGTTTACCTTTTAATATTATTACTAGCAAAACTGGATATTTAAATGAAGCAGGCGCTTGTTTAGCAATGATTATAGAAAGAAAAAGTGATAATAAAAAATTTATTATTATTACAATGGGTAATCCTGATTATAAAAACCGTTTTGCAGAACCAGAAAGATTATCCCTCTGGACAATGGAAAAATTATAAATTATTATTTTTAAATATTTTTATATGTTAGTCTTCGCTGCTATCACTCCTCATCCACCATTACTTATACCAAATATTGGAAAAGAGGAAACAGAAAAAGTAAAAAAAACTAGTTTAGCTTTAGAAAAACTAGAACAAGATCTTTATCTTGCTAAACCAGATATTATTTTTATTATCTCCCCCCACGGTAGTTATTTTGCCGATGCTTTTACTATCAATGCTCATACTAATTTTGTTTCTAATTTTAAAGAATTTGGAGATTTAGAGACAAAAAAAGAATGGTCTGGAGATTTAGAAATAATTTCTAAAATAGACTATGGCTATAATAAAAATCAAACACCTTTGCGTATGATTGGCGAAGAAATTTTAGACCATGGCTCTGCGGTTCCTTTATTTTTGTTAACTAAACATCTCCCTAATGTAAAAATTTTACCAATTGGCTATTCACAATTGAGTAATAAAAAACATCTTGATTTTGGTTATATGCTCAAAGAAATAATTATGAATACTGAAAAACGTGTTGCCGTGATTGCTTCTGCTGACCTCTCTCATGGTCTAACAGAAAATTCTCCAGCAGGAATTGCTCCTACAGGAAAAGAATTTGATAATAAATTGATTGAACTTTTAGAAACTAGAAATACTGCTGGTATTGTTAATATGGATGAAAAATTTGTAGAAGACGCTGCTCAATGTGGTTATCGTTCTATTTTAATTTTACTTGGAGTACTCAAAAATATGGATTATGAATTCAAAAATTATTCTTACGAATTCCCTTTTGGAGTTGGTTATTTAGTAGGAAATTTTGTTTTCTAATTAATTATTAATTAGAAAGTATGGAAGATATTTCAAAAATTTTAGATAATAAAATTACTCCTAAAAAAAATAAAAATATTCATTCTGAAGTTCACTATTGGACTGATGTTATTTCATCAGCTTTTGGTGAAAGAAAAAAATTTGCCATGTATTTAGGTTTAATAAATAAAATTGGTGTTACTGAAGCGAGAAGAATTTTTGCAGAAATTAAAGATTCAAAGGTTACTAGTCCGGGTAAATTATTTTTCTGGAAAGCTAAACAAATAAATCAAGCCAAAACAAAAAATAAAAAAATATGATCTTACCAATTGTTACTTTACCTGCTACTTCTCTTCGTCAGCGTTCAAAAGAAATTGAAAAAAATTTTTTAAATAGTAAAGAATTTAAAAATTTATTAAAAAATATTATTTCCACTATGTATCACGATGACGGTATTGGTATTGCTGCTCCTCAAGTTGGTCAAAATATCCGTTTTTGTATTATTGGACGACAAGCTACACCAGATAAAAAAAATGATCTAATTTTAATCAATCCAATTTTTGAAAAAATTTCAAGAAAAAAAGAAACTGATTTAGAAGGCTGTCTTTCCGTACCAAAAACCTATGGTAAAGTAACTCGTTACAAAGATATTTTAGTAAAAGCTTGGAATGAAAAAGGTGAAGAAATTAAATTTGAAGCTCATAATTTTTTTGCTAGAGTAATTCAACATGAAATAGATCATCTAGACGGAATATTATTTATTGATAAAGCTCGAGGAATTTATACTATTGATTAATGAAATGAATAAAATATCTACAATTTTTTTTGGTACTCATGATTTTGCAGTCAAAATATTACAAAGTCTAATTGATAATCCTCAACTTTCTATTGATTTGGTAATTACTCAACCAGATAAACCAAGTGGAAGAAAAAAAATAATAACTCCCCCACCTGTAAAAATTTTAGCAGAAAAATATAATTTAAAAATACTACAACCAACTTCACTTAAAACTTTTGCTTTAAAAACTTTAGGAACTTTTGATTTAGGTATTTGTGCTCAATATGGTCTACTTATTCCACAACATATTTTAGACACACCAAAATTTGGTATTCTAAATGTCCACACTTCCCTATTGCCAAAATATCGAGGCGCTTCACCTATTCAATCAGCTTTATTAAACAATGAAACTAAAACTGGTATTACTATTATGAAAATGGATAAAGGTTTAGATACTGGACCAATTATTTTACAAAAAAGCCTTCCCATAGAACCAGATGATACTTTCCTTGATTTAGAACAAAAACTCTCTCAAATCGCAATTTTAAGCCTTTCTGAGGCTATTTTTCCTTATATTGAAGGTAAATTAAAACCTCAAACTCAAAATAATGCTCAAGCTACTTTTTGTCGAGAATTTAATCGAACTGATGGTAAAATAAATTGGTTTTTATCTGCTCAAACAATTTATAATCAATATCGAGGTCTAACACCTTGGCCAGGAATTTGGACGATGACCGATGAATTAAAATCTAATTTACCAAAAAACAAAAGAATAAAATTATTAAAAATAAAACCATCAAAACAACAACTAGAAAATAAAAAAATAAAAATTGAAAATAATAAATTGTTTATTGGCTGTGGAAATAATGAATCAATAGAAATTTTAGAATTGCAACTTGAAGGTAATAAACCAATGAGTGCTCAAAATTTTATCAATGGTTTTATAAAAAACAAATAAATTAATTATGCAAAATTTATTTAATAAGCTTAAATTATTTTTCATACAAAAACCCGCTATTTGGCTATTAGGGGTTTATTTTTTAATAAGAATTTTTTCTTTAATTACTTACCACCATCCACTTCCAAATCAAGTTGTCACTTGTTTTTTAATAATCTTGTTTTGTTTTATTGCTTTTAAAAATTTTACTCAAGCTTGGACAATCTTGATAACAGAATTATTATTAAATGGCGCAGGACATTTTCTAGAATTTCAAGGATTGATAATTCGTACTTGGCTTTTGGGAATATTAGCTATAACTTGGTTAATTCAAAAAATAAAAAAACAAAAAATAGAAATAAAATTACCCAAACCAATTTTAATTGGTTTAAGTATTTCAGGAATAATAATTATTTTATCTATTTTATTAGGAATAATCCATGGACATGGTTTGAAATTAGTTTTACAAGATGCTATATTATATTTCTTTTTACTTTTATTTTTACCAGCTTTAGAGCAAGAAGATAAAATAAATAAAAATTTTTTCATAAATTTAATAAAAACTTTTATTATTGGAACAGCAATTTTTTCTCTTATAAGTTTTATTATTTATTCCAGTCATTTAGGAAATTTACCAGATTTTTATTATCACTGGTTTCGTAATATTGCTTCAGGAAAAATTACTGATTTAGGAAATAATTTTTTTAGAATAGTTTTACCAGAACAACTTTTTATTATTCCTTTAATTTTAATTTTAACAGCTCAATTAATTCAAAATACCAAAAATAAATTAGCTTGGAGTTTGTTAATTACTTTGTTAATTATTCTTAATTTAAATTTTTCTAGAATTTATTTTTTAGCTTTAGCGATTGGCTCTTTAATTTTAATTTACAAAAACTCTTTTAAATCCTGGATTAAGACCATGTTTATTATTGGTATTTTGACAATCACAATTTTTTTATCATTAAATTTAATAGCTAGTCAATTTACTTCTTTAGGATTAGAATTATGGGGAATAAAAATTAACGCTATTAAAACACCAGAAGCTGATTTAAGTGGAGCTATCCGAATGGCCATGCTACCAGATATTTTTAATACTATTAAAACACATCCTTATTTTGGTTCTGGATTAGCCACAACAGTATCTTATCCAGATCCTTTAACTCATGAGACAGTCAGTCGTACTCAATTTGATTGGGGTTATTTGGAAATGATAGCTGAACTAGGTTTTATTGGTACTGCAATTTTTATTGGTACTATTGGAATTATTCTTTATTATTTATTTAAATTAGCTTATTTTAAAAATCAGTCAACAAAAAATCCTTTTTTACAAGGATTGTTAGCTGGAGCTATTTCTTTATTTATAATCAATATTACTACTCCCGCTTTATTTCAAGGTTTTGGTATTCTTTATTTTGTTTTTATTTTAGTAATAATTAAAAAATATAAATATAATTAAATTAAAAATTCTTAAAGCTTTTAAACATTCAATTAAATTGAATGTTTATTTTTTACAATTTGTTTAGAAATTTCATATTTTTTTACTTTTTTACTTATACCGGGAAGCCATTTCCAAGGTTTTTTATAAGCAAAACTTGGCAACCAAGAACTCATAGTACCATGTGAAATTATTTTAAATAAATATTCATTAAGCCAAATTCCTTTACTTCCTTTTTCTGACAAAGTCAACCAAAAATCCCAATCTTGGAAACGATGTAAATTTTTATCCCATTTTACCACAGCTTCACGACGAACTAAACTAGTAGAATGAATGTAATTATTTTGTTGTAAAGTTTGAAGATTAAATTCTCTAGCTGGTATTTTTTTAAATCCAAAATAATGATTACAATATACAAAATCTTTATCAAGATTTTGATTTAATTTATCAACCATTTTTTCAATCATTTCTGATTTAGCTACAATATCTGCATCCCAAAATATTATATATTCACCTTTAGCTTTCTTAAATCCACGATTTCTCATTACTGGCGCGCCTTCATGTTTTTCATCTCTTTCTATAATAATTTCTATATTTTTATAAGTCTGATTTTTTATAGATACTAAAGCTAATTCAAGCTCACGCTCATGTTTATAAACAGGAATAATAATACTAACTAATTTATTTATCATAATTAAAATTTCAGATCAATTTGATTATTTATTTCTGATAAATTCAAAAATTCATCTAGTTTGCTTAATTGATTTGTCCAATTAAAATTTGCTTTAATTCTTTCTTGAGCATGAATACCTAATTTTTGACGATAATCATTATTTGCCAATAATTCTGTTATAGCGCTAACTACTGTCATTTGTTGATAAACATCTACTACTAAACCTGTTTGAGTATGAACTACAGCTTCTTCCACTCCTCCACTCCTTCCAGCTACAGCAGGAATTCCACAAGCTGCAGATTCCAAAAATACTAAACCTAAACCTTCTTCTCTACCTTCATCTGGATGACATAATAAAACAAAAATATCTGCCAAATAATAATAATTTTTTAATTGATCATGTGGTATAGAACCAAGATAACGCACTACATTTTGTAAATTGTGTTTTTGAATTTCCTTAATAATTAATGATCGTTTAGGTCCATCACCAATTAAAACCCAAACTAAATTTGGTTCTTTTTTTAAAATATCTGGTAACAATCTAGTAATATGAGTAACACCTTTACCTTCATCAATTCTAGAAACTGTAAGCATAACTTTTTTACCTTCAAGAGCAAGTTTGGCACGCAATAAATCCAAATCATTTTTATCAGGAGCAATCAAAAAATCTTTATCTGGACAAGGATAAATAATATCAGTTTTTGATTCTAATTCTGGTATTACTCGTAAAAATCTATTTCTCAATGATTGACTATTAAAAAATACTTTTTCGCTTTTCTGAATAACTTTTTTTAATAATCTAATCTTATGTTTAGAACGGGTTGCATAAACAATATCTGTACCATGAGAAAAAACAATAAAAGGAATTTTTTTTAATTTTTTCATTATTACAGCAATATAACCAACTGGTAAAACATGATGAACTAAAATCATCTCAATTTTTTCTTTGCGACAAAGCCAAAATACTTGCCATAACAATCTAAACCAACGAGGCCATAAAAACCAAAAAAATTTTTTGCGATAAATTTTATATTTTTGTTGTTTATCCCATTCTTTAGCCTGAATATTTTTTGGTGCTAAAATTATAGTTTTAGTTAAATCTAAATGAATAGCCTGTTGTTCTACATAAGTAGCAATCCCTCCAACTTGGGGTGGAAATTCTAAAGTAATAATTAAAGTTTTTTTCATATAGTAACAATATAGTTATTTTAAGTATAGCAAAGTAAAATAAAATCCTTTGCTACGCTTAAGCTGACGATGATTTTTTATTAATAAGTAAATAAACTTCTTTAAGTTGTGTTTTAGTAATAACTCGAAAAATAAATAAAGCTAAGATATAAACTACTCCGCCAACAATAACAGCTATTAAATAATGAAAATGTAAATTAGTATACCAAACTACCACACTCATCACCAAAGTAGCTAATAAAATTTGAATTAAACTTTTAAAAATAAAACTATGAGAAATTTTGGCAATTTTGGGAATAATAAATAAACTAAATAATACTAAACAAAAATTACCAATAAGCGCTGAAATAGCTGCTCCAACTACTCCCAATCTAGGAATTAAAATCAAATTTGAAATTATGTTTATTAACATTATAAAAAAAACAATTACTGTCTGAGAAACCTGTTTATTACAAGCATTTAAAAAAGCACCCAAAGGAAAACTAATAAATGAAAAAATTAATCCAACTAATAAAATTTTTAAAGGTAAAATTGAATTCAAATATTCACTTGTATAAAGAGATAAAACAATATCTTTTGCCAAAATACTTATACCAAAAACAATAGGAAAAACAATAATTAAAAGATATTTTATTCCTCTTTCTAAAATATAAACTGATTTATTTTTATCTTGAACAAAATATTCACTAAACTTTGGATAAAGAACTGCTACTAAAGCCGAAGGAATAAATTGAAAGGCATAAGTAATTTTATAAGGAATACTATACCAACCAACTTCTTTATCTCCCATCAATTTTGATAATAAAATAGAATCAATATAAGAATAAACTCGCGCAAAAATTGCCGCTAAAGCAAAAGGAATAGTTATTTTCAAAAAAAATTTCATTACAACTTTATCCCATTTAAGACGCAAACTAATATGATATTTAATAAATAAAATGATAGTTGCATAACAAACATTAATAAAACTTGGAATAGTAAAAGCTAAAATCAAAAAAATTAAAGGAAATTTTAAATATAAAAAAATTGTTCCCATAATTAATGTTAGAGCTTGGGTCATAACAATCCCCCAAGCTTCATATTTCAAATTTCCATAAGCTCGTAATACTCCATAAATACTAAGATGTAAAGAATCAAATAACATCGTTACAGCTGATAAATATACCAACTGTCTAGTTTCAATTGGATAGCCCATTAAATTGATAGTTACTACTGCTGTGATATAAGTAAATATACCTAAAAATAATTTAATAAACAAAACTGAAGATAAATATTTTTGTAAATTTTCTTTATTCTTAGCTCCTTCACGAATTAAAACTTGATTTAATCCTAAATCTACAAAAACTACAAATATAGTAGTAAAAGATAAAGCAAAAATATATTTTCCAGTATTTTCAGCGCCAATATTGCGAGCAATCAAAGTAAAATAAACAAAAGAAATCACTTTTTGCGCAATAGAAGCAAAAGTGATAAAAGCAGTATTTCTAGCAACTGACTGAGACATAATGCACTTATTTTACCTGAAAAATGAAGAAAAGACAAATAAAAAATCCACCAAACGGTGGATTTTTGAATATGTATTAACGCTTTCTCCATTGATGAGCTCGACGAGCTTTATGTAAACCGAATTTCTTTCTTTCTTTTCCTCTAGAATCACGAGTTAGAAAACCTTCTGCTTTTAAAATTGGTCTTAAAGTTTCATCCCATTTTATCAAAGCACGAGCAATACCATGTCGTACAGCTTCAGCTTGAGAATTAACACCACCACCAACAATCTTTACTGAAATATCAAAATCTTTTTCTCGACTAACAATCTTCAGAGGAGCAATTACTTTATCACTCCATAATTCAATTGGAAAAAATTCTGTAAATGGTTTGTCATTAATTATAATAATTCCTTTACCAGGAGATAAACGAACACGAGCTGTAGCAGTTTTGCGTCTACCAACAGTACGAACCATTGAATTGTCTTCTTTTTTAACTACCATAAAATTATACTTTTATTGTCAACCGCTTCATCATACCATCTCGTAGTCTATTTTTTGGTAACATACCAATGACTGCACGACGAATGACTTCGGCGGGATTATTATCAAAAACTCTTTTCATTGGAGTACGAATTATTCCTCCTGGATAACCAGTATAATGATAATAATCTTTTTGAACTAATTTTCTACCAGTAAATTTTACTTTATCAGGATTGATAACTGTAACAAAATCTCCACTATCTATATGAGGAACAAAACCTGGTTTATTTTTACCACGCAAAATAATTGCAATCTCAGTAGCCAATCTACCAACAGCTTTGCCTGTGGCATCAATTTCAATATTTTTTCTTATAATTTCTTTTTTAGTCATATTATACAAATTCAATACGCGCCATTTTAGCAGCATCATTTGCTCGTGGAGCAATTTTAATTATTCTAGTATAACCACCTTGTCTATCTTTATACTTGGGAGCAATTTCAGTAAACAATTTCTTAATTGCTTCTTCAGTATACAAAACTTTCATCACTTCACGACGAGCAGCTAAAGTATTTTTTCTAGCTTTAGTAATTAATGGTTCAATAATACTACGCAAAGCTTTAGCTTTTGCTTCAGTGGTACGAATACTACCATGAAGAATCAAACTTTCTGCTTGATTTCGAAACAAAGCTTCTCGTGGAGACTTTTCCCTTCCTAAAGTTACTTTTTGACATTTATGACGCATATATTATTCAGCTTTTTTAGATTTCTTAGTACTCTTTTTTGGTTTTTCTTCAATAACTTCTTCTGTTTCTGTATGACTCATATCACTAGCCATGTCCAAAATTAAAGAAAAATGATCCATTAAAATTTTAGTAGACTGCTCAATAGCTTTTTTAGGAGTAATTGTGCCATTAGTTTCAATATTCAAAACTAATTTTTCATAATCAACTACATCTCCCACACGAGTAGATTCTACATTATAACCAATATCTCTAATTGGTGTATAGAGTGAGTCAATAACAATTGTTCCTAAATCCATATTTTTGGAATCTTTTTCTTCTACTGGAACATAACCACGACCCTTTCCAATAACAACTTCCATATTAATTTCTTTCTTTGCATCGGTAACAGTCATAATTTTCAAATCTGGATTGACAATTTCTATATCAGAATTTTTTTCAAAATCAGCAGCAGTAATATCACCTTTACCTTTTTTGGTAAGAGATAAAACTACAGGCTCATCTGAAAAACAACGAACAGCTACTTGTTTTAAATTTAAAATTATTTCTACAACATCTTCTTGAACACCATCAATCGCTGAAAATTCATGTTGTACACCATCAATTTTTACAGATTCAATAGCTGCTCCTGGTAAGGATGATAACAAAACTCTTCTTAGCGCGTTTCCCAAAGTTGTACCATAACCTTTTTGACAGGGTGTTATTACCACTTTTCCAATATTTGGTTGTTCACCATCTGTAAATTCAATTGTAGTCGGTAAAAGTATATCCTCCATATAATTATTATATGTTAGCGCCAAATAATTTGGCTAATTAACGAGTTGAGAAATACTCAATAATGAGTTTCACATCAAAAATTTTATCAAAATCTTGTTCAGTTGGTAAATTTAAAATTTTTCCAGATTTAGTTTTTGGATCAACACTAATCCAACTTGGTAATTGAACTTTAGTTAATTTTTCTTCAAGATCTAAGAACAAAGATTTTTTTAATTTTTTATCACGAACAGCAATTACATCCCCTACTTTCACAATATGAGAAGGGATATTTAAATTTTTGCCATTAACTGTAAACATACCATGATTGACCATTTGTCTGGCTTGTGCTCTTGTAAGAGCAAATCCCATACGATAAATTACATTATCTAATCTGGTTTCTAAAATAGTTTGTAAATTAACACCAGAATCACCTTTCATACTACTAGCTTCTTTTACATAACGACTAAACTGAGCTTCACGAATACCATAAATAAATTTTGCTTTTTGTTTTTCAATTAATTGTTTGGAATAAGAAGAACCGCCTTTGGCTCTTTTCTTTGGACCATGCACACCAGGCATTTGTCCTAAACGACGAGCTACTTTTGTAGCTTCACTTTTTAAACCTAAATTAACGCCGAAACGTCTTGCAATTTTATTTTTTGGACCAATATATTTTCCCATAATATTCAAAATTAAACTCTGCGTCTCTTTGGTGGACGACAACCATTATGTGGAATCGGAGTAACATCTTTAATGGATAATACTTGAACACCATTAGAATTAAAAGCTCTAATTGCTCCTTCTCGACCACCACCAATTCCTTTTACATATACATTAACTTCTTTGATACCAACTGGTTCAATAGCTTCTAAAACTTTTTTAACAACTTGTCCAGCAGCATAAGGTGTGGCTTTTTTTGGACCTTTAAAACCAGCCATACCAGCGCTAGCCCAACCTAAAACATCACCATTTTGATCAGTAACAGAAACTATTGTATTATTAAAAGTTGCTTGAATATAAGCTCTACCGTGACTAACTTGACGAGTAACTTTTTTCTTTTTAGAAATATTTTTCTTTACTTGCTTAGCCATATTTATTATTCTTCAAAATTCTTTAACATTAAAATTAAGTCTTTTGAGCAGGTGGTTTTTTACCACTGGTTGCTAAATTTCTTTTGTTACCACGAATTGTACGATTATTAGTCTTTGTTCTTTGTCCACGAACTGGCAAACGCTTGGTATGTCTAATACCACGATAACATTTAATATCTTTCAATCGTTTAATATTACTAGCTACTTCACGACGTAAATCACCTTCAGTCTTATTTTGTTTTTCAACAATATTACGAATCAAATCTTCTTGTTCAGTGGTAAGATCTTTAACTCTAGTTGTAGGATTAACATTAGCCAATGCTAAAATTTTCTTGGAAGTTGTAAGACCAATACCATACACATAGGTCAAGGCGGTCTCAATTTGTTTTTCTTTTGGAATATTTATGCCTGATACTCTCATAATAATATAATTAATTAAGCAACTTTTTTTCTCTGCTTAGTACCTTGTCTTTGTTTATGTTTTGGTACTTCACAAATAACATAAACTACACCTCTTCGTCTAACGGTTTTACATTTTGGACATCTTACTTTTGCAGAAGATCTAACTTTCATATTTATCAATTTATTTTATAGTGTAAAAAAATACCAACCACTGCCGCGATATCGACGTCAGACCAAATGTCCAACTACACCGCACTGGTTGATAATCTTTAAAATCTGTAAGTAATCCGACCTTTAGTTAAATCGTAAGGAGTAATTTCAACTTTGACTTCATCTCCGACTGATAATCTGATTCTATTCATTCTCATTTTTCCAGACAAATGAGCAATAATCTCATGGTCGTTTTCTAATTTTAAACGAAAAGTGGCACCGGGTAACAATTCTTCAATTGTTCCTCTGACTTCCACTACTTCTGTATTTTTTGACATGACAAGGTAATTTTAATCCACTGTCAATTTTGATTAGAGTGGATAAACCTAGCGACATTTTACATTAATCTTAAAACTATGTCAAGAGAATATAAAGAGCTAGGCTGTGAATAAGTTAATTTAGCTAATTTTTATTAATTTCAATTTTTTATTTATTAAATAATAAAAACTCTATTTTATATTTTTTTCAATTTATTTTATATCTTGTTTATAGACCTAATATTTATATAAAAAGAAATTCCAGAAAAACCAACTATAAAATATTTAGTAAATTAATGACGAAATGAATAAAGATAATTAAAAAAGGTTTCATTTTATTTTTACCTCTGAACAAATTATACTATAAATGTGGATAACTTGATAAACCTAAAAACTCTTTCAAAAAAACACATAAAGTAAAAATTTTAATTTTTATAAATCAAAAATCATCAATAAACTTTACTCTAATATCGCCTTAATCCTTCTCACTCCAGCACTAGAAGCTTCTTCTTTAATAATTTTAAAATGACCAAGTACACCAGTATTTTCTACATGAGGACCACCACAAAATTCTGCACTGAAAACCTGCTCCGAACCTGCTAAAGGATCACTAATCTTATATACTTTCACCATCTCACCATATTTTTCTAAATCAAATGATCTTACAGTAACAATATCTTTAGCTTCAGTTTTAGGCATTTCCATCATAGTAACAGGAATTTTTTCAGCAATTTTTTGATTAACTAAATCTTCTACAGCTTTAATTTGTTCAGTGGTCAATTTTTCTGGCCAATTAAAATCAAAACGCAAACGCTCAGCAGTAATGTTACTTCCTTTTTGAACAATATCTGCTCCTAATACATGACGAAGTGCAGCCAAAAGTAAGTGTGTGGCAGTATGATATTTAGTAGATTGTTCTGAATCATCTGCTAGACCGCCTTTAAATTTTTGTTCAGCGCCAACACGAGAAAGTTCTTGATGTTTGGCAAAAGCTTCAGCAAAACCTTTTTTATCAATAATTAAATTATTTTCTTTAGCTAATTCTTCAGTCATTTCCAAAGGGAAACCATAAGTATCATAAAGTTTGAAAGCCTGTTTACCAGAAATCTCAGTAATTTTTTGACCAGTTTTTTCTTGAGCTATTTGAAAACCTTTTAATAATTTTTCAAATTCTTTCAAACCATCTTCCAAAGTTTTTCTAAACTTTTCTTCTTCAGTTTGTAATTCACGCAAAATATAATCTTTTTTCTTTATTAAATCTGGATAAGCTTCTTGATATTCTTCAATATAAAGTTTAGAAATTTCTGAACAAAAATTATTATTAATACCTAGATCTCGAGCAAAGCGAACTGAACGACGAATTATTCGTCTAGTAAAATAACCTTGATCTTTATTTGAAGGAATCGCTCCATCAGCAATCAAAAAAGTAGCTGCTCGTAAATGATCCAAAATAACCCGAAAAGCATAAGTGATTTTTTCACTTTCATTATATTTTTTGTTAGTTAGTTCTTCTAATTTATTTTTAACTTTAGTAAATAAATCAATAGCAAACATATCTGAATTATTATTCAAAGCAGCCATTATTCTCTCCAATCCTCCACCAAAATCAATATTTTTTTGTTTTAGTTCTTCAAAACCCTCAGCTGTTCTTATATATTGCATAAAAACATTATTACCAATTTCCATAAAACGACCACAATCACAATTAACATGGCAAGGCTGATCTTTCCATAAAGATTTTTCGTGTAAACCTAACGCTGAACCAAAATCCCAAAACATTTCACTATCTGGACCACCCGGCTCACCAATTGGCATTTTTTCTGGAATACCAGCGCGACTCCACCAATTTTTTGTAGCATCATAATAAAATATTTTTCCATCTTGCAAACCTTTTTCTTCAGCATTATCAACAATTTTAGCTTCTATACCAATACTAGTAAATTTATCTTGCCATAATTTAGCTGCTTCCTCATCACGAGGAATATTAATTTCTGCATCTCCTCGAAAACAAGTAATAAATAATTTATTAGGATCAAGACCAATTTCTTTTATCAAAAATTCAAACATCCAATCAATTTGTTCTTTTTTAAAATAATCTCCCAAAGACCAATTTCCTAACATTTCAAAAAATATAGTGTGACGATTATCACCCACAGCCTCAATATCTTGAGTACGAAAACACTTTTGAGAATCAGCAATTCTTTTACCAGCTGGATGACTTTCTCCTAACAAAAAAGGAATCATTGGTTGCATTCCAGCGCTAGTAAAAAGTGTCGTAGGATCATTTTCAGGAATCAAAGAAGCTGAAGGAATAATCGCATGACCCTTAGATTTAAAAAATTCTAAATATTTTTGACGAAGTTGTTTAGAAGTAAGCATAAATTACTTATTCAAATTATTTATAATATGATTAATTTTTTATTTTTTAATTTTATTATATCTTAGCCAGTTTATCTAATAAAGTCAAAATAGTTACCCTGTCATCCTGAGCAAAACAAAGTAAAACTTAAAAGTCTTTTATTAAAAAATATATAGAAGATCTTTCTTGCTTATTTTTAAACACAATAATTTCATTCAACTCACTTTATTCAAAATAACAATATTTAATCTTTTATATATTTGAAAGCAATAAAAATTATTACTCCCACCAACAAAAATATTCCCAAACCAGAGACTAACATATTAGGAACTAATGATGGCTGCTCTACGCCAACATAATTTACAGTATTCATATTTTTATTTTATTACTCCCCCGCCCAGACAAACTCGGTTTTTGTAAATAACCGCAAATTGACCTGGAGTAGCTGCGCGTTGAGATTTTTTAAAAATAATTTTATTATTTTCTACAATACAATTTTGTAATTCTTGACGATGACGCAATCTAACTTTAACTGGTAAAGGAAATTTTGGTTTAATTCCAGCAATCCAATGAAAATCTTCCACTTCAATTTCTTTTGTCCATAATCTAGAATCATCTTCATAGCCAACTAATAATTGATTAGTCGTCTGATCTTTTCCTACTACAAATAATGGTTTAGTGCCACCAGTTTGAGAAAAACCATGTCGTTGTCCAAGCGTATAAAAAGCTAATCCATCATGTTCACCAATTTTTTCTCCAGTAGTAGATAATATAATATCACCAGATTTTGTTTTTATTTTATTTTCTAAAAATTCTTTTATTGGTACTTCTCCTATAAAACAAATTCCCATACTCTCTTCTTTAGTTGAAGTTGGTAAAGCAAATTTCTTAGCTAATTTACGCACCTCTGATTTGGTATATTTTCCCAAAGGAAACAAAATTTGACTTAATTGTTCTTGATTGAGTTGGTGTAAAAAATAAGTTTGATCTTTATTCTCATCTTTAGCTCTAATTAGATTGTAAATTTTAACTTTTGACTTTGAAAATTTTTGTTTTATAGTAGCATAATGTCCAGTCGCAATTTTATCAAAACCTAATTCTTTTATTTTATCCAGCCATACTCCAAATTTAACAAATTTATTACAAAGTACATCTGGATTTGGTGTTCGTCCTTTTTCATATTCAGCATACATGTAATCCAAAACTTTTTCTTTATATTCTTTAGTAAAATCTAATCGTAATAAGGGAATATTTAATTTTGCTGCCACTCGCACTGCATCTTGATAATCTCCACGCCAACAATCACCATCAGTTTCATTATAATTAATCATAAAAGCGCCAGTAACATCATAACCTTGTTTTACTAATAAAGCTGCAACAACCGAAGAATCCACACCACCAGACATTGCTACTAAAATTTTCCCTCTTGACTTCATAATTCAACTGGTTTTATCTTTGATTTCAAATAATCTCTATAAACTTCCTTACTCATAGTTTGAAAATTATTGTCTTTAATAATTTTTTTAGCTGTATCAGTGTGTACATAAGCAAAATAATCTGACATATTGCGTAAATGTTGATTCCAAAGCGCATCATTATCTTTCATAAATTTCCAAGCTCGATCAAGACCTTGTTTACCAAAAATATCTAATTTATCTGCATCGCGTAAAATCCAAGCTGTATCATAATCATCAGCAGCATTATTCCAATGATATCTAACTGCATATAATAATTCTTTCTTTTCTTCATCATTCAAAATAGCAAAATTTTCATCTTCACGAAACCATTCTCGTAACATTTCATAAGATAATTCATGATGTTTTCTAGTATTTTCTCCTGGATTATCTTCTCTTGTTCGTCCAATATCATGCAACCAAGCAGATAATTCACACAAAAAAATACTACGAGCATTTTCTTTTTTAGCAATTTCTTTAGCCCAATTCACAACTCTTTCAATATGATCTATTCCATGAGCTGGTTCAGGATAATTTAAAAATAAATTTCTCACTTTTTTAGAAATATAATTAATAAAATTTTTTTGTTCAGAAGTATAATCTTGTTTCATATATTTTATAATTTATTCACTTTTTTTAATTTCTGCGCCAATTGCTTGTAATCTTTCTACTAAATTTTCATAACCGCGTTCAATGTGTTCAATATTATTAAGAATTGTAGTATTAGAAGAAATCAATCCAGCAATCACAAGACAAGCGCCAGCTCTTAAATCAGTAGCTTCAACTTCAGCACCTTGAAAATTTGTTGGTCCGTTAATACTGGCTACATTGCCTTCTATTTTTATATTTGCGCCCATACGATTGAGTTCAGGAACATGTCTAAAACGATTTTCAAAAATTGTTTCTTTCATCTCACTATTTCCTTTAATCATAGCAAGTAAAACAATTGTTTGAGCTTGAAGATCAGTTGGAAAACCAGGATAAGGTAAAGTTATTATATTAGTTGGTTTAAAATTATTAAGATCAGCTTGAACTTGAACTTCATCACCATTAATTTTAAAATTTATGCCTATTTCTTCTAATTTAGTTTTAAAACTAGTTAAATGTTCCATATTAACTCCCTTAATCACAATATTTCCTCCAGTCAAAGCAGATAAAATTAAAAAAGTTCCAGCTTCAATTCGATCAGGAATAATATTATATTCACAAGGAAATAATTTTTCTACTCCTTCAATAATAATTCTATCTGTGCCCAAACCAGTAATCTTCGCTCCCATTTTATTTAAAAAATTACCTAAATCTTCTACTTCTGGTTCGCGCGCAGCATTATTCAAAATAGTTATTCCTTTGGATAAAACAGCTGCCATAATAAGATTTTCTGTGCCTGTAACAGTAGGAAAATCAAGATAAATTTCTTTACCAATCAAATTTTTAGCTTTGGCTGAAATAAATCCATGTTCAGTTTTTATAGTTGCTCCTAATTGTTCAAAACCTTTTAGATGAATATCTATTGGTCGATTACCAATCGCACAACCGCCGGGCATAGATACACGAGCTTCACCTCGATGAGCCAAGAGTGGTCCCATAACTAAAAAAGAAGCTCTCATAATACTAACTAATTCATAAGGCGCTTCCAAAGTTTGCAATCCATTATTTATTATTTTATAAGAATTTTGAGCAATTTTTTCAATTTTTAAACCAAAATGTTCCAACAATTTAATCATAACTTCCACATCTTTTAAAGCTGGAACATTATTTAAAAAATATGTTCCTTCAGCAATTAAAGTACAAGCTAAAATTGGTAAAGTAGCATTTTTAGCTCCACTAACTGGCAAAACTCCTGACAAAGTTTTTCCTCCCTGAATAATATATTTCCCCATAAAAAAGTTGATTTTATAGATAATTTACAGTAGTATTATTGTATAGCAAAAAACAAACATAATCAAGTTGAATTTTTTATGGATTATCCTAAAACAAATTTAAATCGCCGAGTACGCATAATTATAATGTCATTCTTTATTTTTTCTTTTTTTGTTATTTCACCAATTGTTATTTCTTATACTGTTGGTTATCGTTATGATTGGAAAAAACGAGAAATTAGACAAACTGGAGTAATCAACATTGATATCAAACCCAAAGATTCAAGTATTTATTTAAATAATATAAAAATAAACCAAACTATTCCTATTAAATTAAATAATCGTGCTCCTGGTATTTATAATGTAAAAATTCAAAAAGAAGGCTATCATGACTGGATCAAAGATGTAAATATAGAAAGTAAAAAAACTACTTATATCAAAGATATCACACTTTTTAAACAAAGTTTACCAATTAAAATTTTAGAAGATATAGATCCCTCAAACATTCAAAATATTTATCCTAATCGCAATGGTGTTTATATTATCATTCTCACAAAAAAAGATTCAATTTTTGAATTATTCTTATACAACACTAACAATAAAAAAATAAATCAAATTATTCGTGAAGAAGTTATGACTGACAATCTAGAAGTTAATTGGTCTCAATATAGTGATTTTGCCATGATAAAAACTATTAAAAAAAATAAAATAAATATTGAAATTTTTAATCCAAATAATCCAGAATTATCAGAAAATTATTCTTTTAATAAAGATATAAATTCTTATCAATGGTCCAACAATCAACATTCAGGAATTTTATTTGTAAATCAAAATAATAAAATAATAAAATTAAGTAATAAAAACAAAAATAATTTAGCTACAACTACTTCCTCTGTCTGGTATGTAGATAATCAAGAAAATATTTGGATTTTAGAAAACAAAAAATTAATAAAAAATAATCTTGATTTTTTTCATTTATCTGAACCAAATATTCAAAAAATAATTTATTTTAAAAATAAATTTATCTTAATGAAAAAAGAAGAAAAAGTGCTTGCTGGTACTTTGAAAGATTCCCATGTTATTATTAATTATGAAATAAATATTGATAATCTCATACCTTATTCTGATAATAATGGTTGGTTTGCTTGGACACCTTGGGAAATGTGGTCTCTAAAAGAAAATGGTGAATATGAACTATATACTCGCACTAGTGAAGTTATCAAAAATATTTTATCTACAGAAAATAATGACACTACTTTAATTTTATATAACAATCGTCTAGTTGGTTTCAATTCTCGATATTTCACCAATCATGAACTTCTAAAAAATATTGAAATTTATAGTATTGGAAATAATATCAAAAATAGAAAAATTTATTTTTTTGGTAAAATTGCTAATATCTTAGGAATTTTTGAAATGGAATATTAAAATTTTTAATATAATAAAAACAAAATCCCTCCGCTATTATAGCGGAGGGATTTTTCTTATCTATTTATGATAAATGTTTGGAAACTAATTTAGTCATTTCAAACATATTTACTTCTTTCTTACCGAAAATTGGTAATAATTTATCATCTGCAAAAATATTTCTCTTATTTTCTGGATTTTGCAAATTATTTTTCTTAATATATTCCCAAAGTTTTTTTACTACTTGTGCACGAGGCATTGGTCCTTTGCCGACAACGGCTTCTAGCTCAGAAGAAACTGTCATAGGTTTCATCAAAGCTGGATTGATTTTTCTTGGCATAATTTTTTAGTTAAATGACTAAAATTTAAATTAACAGTAACATTATAGCATAAACTGATACTTCTGGCAATAGAAAATCTCAAATTGTGTATATCTCATCTACACAAGCCATCTTTACTGTCAAGAATAATTATTATATAATATTGATAGTTTAAATAACTTTTTTAGAAAAAAACAATTATTATGGCTCTATATTTAAAATATCGACCTCAAGATTTTTCTTCTATTATTGGTCAAGAACATATTGTCAAAACTATTTCCAATCAAATTATTCATAATAAGATAAATCATGCTTATCTTTTTTCTGGTCCCAGAGGTGTAGGAAAAACAACTTTAGCTAGAGTTATTGCCAAAGCAGTAAATTGTGAAAATCGCCAAGATAAAAATTTTGATCCTTGCAATCAATGTTCTTCTTGTCAAGAAATTACTCATTCTCGAGCTATTGATGTGATTGAAATTGACGCAGCTTCTCATACTGGAGTAGATAATGTCAAAGAAAATATTATTGACAATGTACAATTCAAACCTACTAAATCTAAATACAAAGTATTTATTATTGATGAAGTCCACATGTTATCTACCAGCGCTTTTAATGCTTTACTAAAAACTTTAGAAGAACCACCAGAACATATTATTTTTATTCTAGCTACTACTGAACTTCATAAACTTCCAGCTACTATTATTTCCCGCTGTCAACGATTTGCTTTCAAAAAGATTCCGCATGAAACTATGAATAAACATTTAGAAAATATTGCCAAAGCAGAAAAAATTAAAATCACCAAAGAAGTATTAGAAAGAATTATTAACAAAAGTGATGGTTGCGCTCGCGATGCGATTAGCTTGCTTGACCAACTTATGGCTACTGGTGAAAAAAATATAGATTCTGAAACAGCCAGTCTTGTACTTCCCAACACTAATATTGAAAAAACCTTTACTTTTGTTTCTTCTTTGATAAACAAAGATATTGAAAATGGAATGAATTTAATAAAAAGTTTAGTAGATGATGGAATTAATTTTAATCAATTTAATATTGATTTATTAGAATTATTACACGCAATGATGATAAATAAAGCTGATCCTCAAGCTGCTTTTATTCTTGATGTTAATGACAAAGTAAAAAAAGAAATTGATAAAATTAATCAACAAATTAGTTATACAGATTTAATTATTTTAATTGATTTAATAATGAAACGCAGTCAACAAATCCGTCTTTCCCCCATTCCTGAACTGCCTTTGCAATTAGTGCTTTTAGAATGGTGTGAAAAAAAAGAAAATAACCAAGATGATAATAATTTTACTACTCCAAATAAATCTAACAACGAAAAAAAAGAAGTAACTAAAAAAGAACCAATCACTAAAGAAAATAAAGAATCAACAAACAATAAGGCTTCTTTAACAAAAGAAAATAAAAAAACTTCTTTTACCGAAAAAGTAAAAAATATTGTTAACAAACCAATTGAATTTTCTTTAATTGATATAGAAAAAAAATGGACCAATTTTATTTCTCAAGTAGAAAAAGAACATCCTTCTCTTATTTTTATTCTCAAAATGTCTGAAATTTTAAATTTAGAAAATAATTTATTAAAAATTGGTGTACAATACTCTTTTCATGCTAATAAATTGAATGATAAAATTTGTCAAAGAAATCTAGAAAATATTATGTCAGATATTCTCGGACATAAAATTCGTATAGAAGCAGTTGTTCAAGAAAAAGAAATAAATCAAGATAAAAACGATATTCAAAATTTAGCTTCCAGTTTTGGTGGCGAAATAATATCTTAACATTAACTTTTACAAAAATATAAACTAATTCCGAGATCGTCTAATGGTAGGACTTCGCCCTCTGGAGGCGAATATCATGGTTCGAATCCATGTCTCGGAGCCAAATTGTATGTTGCGAGTTTATTGCCTCGGCGCTTCGCGCCTCGGCAGGCAGATTGTATAGTATTTGCCAAGATTTTTTAGGTTCAATCGCCACCTTTTGCGAAAGCAAAACACGGTTCGCCGTTGCGAAGCAACGGATAAACGAAGTTTATGAGCCAATCCTTTTTCTTCCGCCTGTGGCGGAAAGCAAAGCGATAATTTTTAATAGCCCAAAAGCAATATGAAATACTTTTTATACATTAGAAAATCAACCGACGAAGACGACAGACAAGTTTTATCGCTAGACGCGCAAGAAACAGAACTGAAAGAATTTGCCTTGCGGGAAAATTTGTCGATCGCCGCGACATTCCGCGAATCACAAACCGCCAAAGAGCCGGGCAGACCGATTTTCAACGATATGCTCAAACGAATGGAGCGCGGCGAGGCCGAGGGGATTTTAGCGTGGCACCCCGACAGATTGGCGAGAAACAGCATAGACGGCGGACGGATAATTTTCTTGATAGACACCGGAAAAATCAGAGCGCTAAAATCCCCGACATTTTGGTTTGAGCCGACCCCGCAAGGCAAATTCATGTTGAATATCGCTTTTGGGCAATCAAAATACTTTGTTGATAATCTTTCAGAGAATACTAAAAGAGGGTTGCGTCAAAAATTGCGCCGAG
>JAAZJX010000089.1 GCA_012800155.1 Candidatus Magasanikiibacteriota bacterium | reverse complement strand
TAAAAATATACCTAATTTAGCACAACAGTCACTGCACTATTGTTCCCGAAATTACTGCATAGACTGTTCCCGTTTCCACTGTAGTTCTTTTTCCCGAAATCACTGCACTTCTTGTTCCTGTTTACAGCTCCAGGATGAATCGGTATTCGCTCCGCTCATGATCCTTAACCCCACCCAGCGAACTTAGTTCGCCTCCCACCCTGGAAACAGCGGTGTTCGCTCCGCTCACTCGCCGGCACAAATGATTTCCCGCCCGGGACCGGCACCGCCTCCATCAATAAAATAAATCCTTTCCCCACAAATTCCTTCCCCGCACCTTTCCTTCTCCCCGGGCGTGCGTTCATTTCCACCCGGCTCCCTTTTCTGTTCGGGCGCTGCTTCGCTCGGCCCTCAAAAGTATTATACTGTTTTTAGTTGTGGCTAACAGTCCCGACTTAAAATTTGGTGGGGATTTGTCACCTTAGTTGCCGATCACCCACTAACAAAGTTTAATGATAGCTTTTTTATGTCTACCCGAAAACCCACCCCCTCGCATATTTTGAAGCCGCGTTAGCAAATGTTTTTATTGAATCTCATAAATCCTTCTAATTGAATCATCTGATATATGCTTATCAATTTCAGTTAACATCTTTCCGTTAAAATAAGCATATTGAAGACTTTTAAGTTCTAAATTATTCGAACATTCTTTGGTATTAGAAGCTGAAAAATAATAGCGCTTGTTTTTTGAAAAGTACTCTCTTCGTTTTTGAAGTTTACCTTGGTTCCCCATCGGTGTATGAATAGGATTCAAAATAATGTTTGTTTTTTTCATCAAATTTATAAATCTATCATTTAACGACCGTTCATCAGGCAGTCTAAATTCAACTCGGTTATTTTCGTTTTGAATATTTTTTAAAATATTAATTTCTCCGCATTGGACTATCAAGATGCTAATTCCTTTTATTTTTATAATTCTATTAGTTTCAAACTCATGTAAGAGGCGGGCCGCTAATTCATAATTACTTTCAATTTCAGAAGATTCGGTGAAAATTTGATTTGTATTTAAACTTTTCAATTTCCCTTTTGTAACATGATAAAGACAATTCTTAATCATGTCACTTTTAATATCTTTTAATTCTAATATTACTTCAATTCGTGTGTTTTCAATAAGCGTTTTTAATACTTCAATATCTTTTACATCTCCAATGGTATGTCCACTAAATAACAATAAATCAGATATTGAAGTGTTAATAATATCTTTTGTCAAATTTAATCGGTCTTTATCCGCTAGTGCGTAACGATATGATACAATTTCAATTTTCATTTTCAAAACTTTATGCAATGTTTTTTTTATAACATTCCTCTCATTGTGATTTTGAATAAATCAGACCAAGTTAACCAACCCATATTTTTCGATACACTTTCTACCGTTTGAAATCGGTGGTCAATTCCAACTAAAATATTTTCTAATGGTTTCAAACTGCTTCTCCATCCATTTTTATACCAATTAAACCACCAAACACTTTTCCATTTTTTTTTTGGTGGGCTCATCGCTTTTTCTTTGCTTTTCTTTTCATCCGAGAATGCATATAATATATCTCTTGGAGCAATATCTAGGAAAATGAAGTAGAATTCTTTTTGTTCTTTTGTAGCACAGTCTACGCCTACTCTTATTTTTTTTGCAATTTGGTCGTACGGTTTAGAATCGTCTTTTAAGCTTATTGAACTGTATAGTTTTGCTTCAAAAAAGATTAGTCTATTTGAGGTTTCAATGCTTGCATCAACTTCGGTTTCTTCTTTGATTGAAAATCCTTTATAGTTTTTGCCAATCTTTATTTCGATTTTTTCTTCATTCTCAAACGAAAAGGGCATCTGCTGCTTCATGTCATTTCCACAGAATGAATGTTCAATAATTTCATTTAGTGCAGTAATTTTCTTAATGTCGGGAAGCTGAGAAATTATGTCAAAACAAGACCAAGTTATAGCATCTTCACTGTTAGAACTATAACTGTTTTTTAATTTATGCTTAACTCCTTTATAACTGCTATTAAGAAAATTTTCTAATTCTTTTTCTCGTCCAGGGATTATTACGTGATTGCGTTTGTTGTCGGAATATATTATCATGGTTTAAAAATTATGTAGTTAGTTTAATTAATAATTTTGCATAACGTTTATTTTATGATTTCGTAAGAGGTTCCGGGTGCTTCCAATCAAGTTACACGTAAAGTAAAAGCGGGCTCCTGACTTTCGCTTACCTATGAAACCTTTATGGTATTTGCGCTTATGCTTAGTTGTTTTCTGGTTTTATTGAATATTTAAAGTTTTGGATTGAAACATCTGTTTTTGTTGCTTCAGCAATTTGTTCTTTCTCAAATATTAGGATTGCGAATTGGTAATCTTTATCTTTTTTTTCTTTATTAAAAACTACATCTCTAAATTTAATCATATTCCATATTAGGGCTGAGCAAATTGAGGTCATTCTAATGTCTCTCTCTGAATCAAATAATTTAGTTGTGTAAGTTACTTCTTTGGTCTTATTATCGAAAGAAAAAAAGGTCATTGAACCATCTAAATCAAAACTTAACTGTTCTTTCATAGTACCAGTTTCACATATTGCAAATTTTTGCAACGCAGGGAATATTCTTAACCCATGTTTGTAACTGTTATATTCTTTTCTGTCAGAGAACTCATTAGCTAAAATCCAAAGGGCATATTTTATAGCTTCCAAGCTTTTAAGAAAATCTGTTCGTAAATCTTCCCTTTTATTGAGCCCGTAATAAAAAACATACTCTCCTAGAGTTAGCACCTCGTTGCCTGGAAATCTTAATTCACTGTCGAGGAAATCAAGGGAGTTTTGGTTTTGAGCAATATCTCTTATTTTTAAATAAGGAAGTTCTGATAATGTAATTTTTTCAATTACTCTATTAGTAAATTTTCTTTTTTTGTCGGGGAGTAGTGCAAAAAAAACTTCAAATACCGTTTCAATAGCTTGAAAATATGTTTGTCTAATGTCGCTTTTTATAGCAGTAATATAATCTTTGTCCTTGTATTCTAATATGGATTTATCTAATCCGACTTTTGAATAATTATCAAGTAAAAACCTCAATGAACCTTGTTTATAGTCAAAGTAATTTATTTGGAAATTGCTAAAGAACAGATTTCTACTAATCATTACAATTTTTTATTAGTATTCACAATAAAATTAAGAACAAAAGATTTCTCCCTTTTTTAGCTAATATTCTCCAACCTCTGTCCCTTTACACTTGCTGGCAACTTGTTATAACTCAATAAACGTGTACCTACACCCTTAAATTTGTTGGTATATATGCTTAAATAACATGTCTTATATACTTTTATGCATCACACTAAATTCCCCTTTTTACCCTCATCTAAGGCTATCAAAAAAATGTGGACCATAGAATTTCCCTATGTCAAAAAAACCGACTTTATGTACGGGTATAAGAACAATGTAACTGTTTCTGAAACAGACGCATGTAAAATTAGCACTTATTCAAGAAAATTCAACTCTTTAGTGAGAAAAAAGAATGGGAGCACATCATTTTCTCTTCTCGAATAACATCTCGCATCCATCCAGCAATAGCCCGAGAATCAATATTACCGCCTACATATTTCTTCATTTATAATATTTCTTCAAACAAGGGTCCAGTTCTGACACGCGGGTAAATAAGTATCCATTACGTCAAAACATGACGTAGTGGACAAAAACTGCTTCCAAAAAGAATATTACTTAAAGCCGAGATGTAATCCGAGATGTAATCCGAGCCGAGGCATCAGTCATTCTCTTTCCGCTCCGCAAGCTCCGCTCCATTCGAATCACTGATCTTATCCTCACTTCCGCTCAGAGATTGTCATC
>JAAZJX010000088.1 GCA_012800155.1 Candidatus Magasanikiibacteriota bacterium | reverse complement strand
ATAGATTAATATTTATTGAAAGCGAAGAAAAAGATATATTAAATAAAATAAACAATATCACTTCTTTTAACTACAAAAAATTAGAAGATGCAATAAATGAGGATAATGATTTATATAATATATTAGATCTATATAACAAGGCAATTGAAGAAATAAAATATATTTCTATTGAAAATATAGAACAAATAAAGTTTACTTTAAGCGAAGAGAAAATAAATCTATTAAATGAAAATAAGCATATTTTTAGTGGAGGAAAAACGAAATACAATAAGAACGGAGAAATCTCTAAGAGTAGTAAAAATTTGCACAATTTTTTTGATTTTTTTATAAAGTGTAAAAAATTAAAAAAAGCTAAAGAATCTAAAAATTGTAAAAAAATAGAACTACCAGAAAAGTTATTAGAAAAATTTAACTCATTAAAATTAGATCCATTCAATGTCTTTCAAGAATGTTCTTATCTCTTTGATAAGGCCAAACGCCTTCAAGAATTTAAAAATCCTCAAAACACAAATAAAGATATATATTTATATGACATAACAAAGAAAATCATAAATGATATTAAGTACAAAAATAATATCAATACAAAAAAATTTTATGAATATGAATTATTTCTTTATCTTTGCATAATTGAATCAATTTTGAGACCACTAGAAAATCTTCAAGTATGGATATTTATCGACGAATTTCAAGATTATTCTTTAACTGAATTAAATTTATTAAAAAAAATATTCCCAAAAGGTATTTTTAATTACTTCGGTGACTTTAATCAATGTATAAGTATAAAAGGAATAAAAGAAAAAAAGGAATTAAAAGATGTTATTACAAATTTTTATGAATTTAATATATCTGAAAATTATCGTAACGCATATGAGATTACTGAATTCTGTAATAAAAAATTTAATTTAAATATGATACCAATAGGAATCTCAGGAGTTGTTAATATTTCAAAACTTGATCCTGAAATTTTTGAAAATCCCAAAAATAACGATAGAATTGCTTTAATCACTAAAAACAACACAAAAATATTTAAAAAATTATCTGATAAAAAATTTAATTATATAACTTCCCCGGAAGATAATATAGTGCGCAATAAAATCAATGTTTTTCCTGTTCACCTAGCAAAGGGACTTGAATTTGAAAAAGTATTTGTTTTACTAGACGACCTCACAAGAAACGAACAGTATGTTGCCTGCACTAGAGCTTTAAATGAGCTTATTTTAATAGATTCAAATAATAATTTGAATAATAGTGGAAAATTATAAATATTGGATAATTAAAAATATATCAAATAAAAAGAAATATGATAACACATTTTAATTTTATGCTATTATTTATATCACTATCAAAAATTAAAAATCATTCTTGTTAATTTTTTTTATTTAGTCTTATAATCAAACCATGTACAAAGTAGATCATTTATATAAAAAATATGCCAACCCAAAAGGAAGAACAAGACATCATAAATGCATTTAATAAAATTGAAGGAAAATTAAACCTTATACCCATTGATTTTTGTTACTGGAAAGAAAAAATACCTGAAGGTATTTTAATAAAAGATAAAAGATATTATGTTTTTTATTTTCGTTTTATAAAAGACAAACAGATGCAAAAAAATTTAGCAGAATTAAGATTCTGTTTAGATTATTATTGCAGTCTATTCAAATTACATAAACCAAAATTAACTTTTGAATGGCACCACAGATTAGTTATTTTTCAAGTTCTAGGTGCTATTTACGAAGGAATTTTATATGATTTTATAAGCCAAAAAACAAATCCGACTAGTAAGAATATTCCAAGTGTAATTGCTAAGGAAAAATTAAATAAACGAGCAACAGGATTGGCAACTTTGCGACAGATTATTTATGAGGCTGGAACCTTGAATAAAAGTTGGAATGAATACATCATTGAGCTTGCTAATTTAAGAAACACAGTTCATCCCAAAATTTTAAATGACCAAAAAACTTGGTTTAACCAAAATTCATTAGTCAGTAGAGATAATGATATATTACTTAAAGATTTAGATCTTTTTATTAAATATATCACTCCTAAATATTAAAACTCCTCAAAAAGCTAACTAGGAATCGATGACCAGCAATTAACTATTTCTTATGCTTGGTTTTATCAACTAAGAATCAGATTTTTCTCTTGCCACTATTATTTGGAGTAGCCTTTTCTCCCTTTGTAAAAGTAGATTCGGTTCTTCTGCCAGACGGACGATACTGTCCCGAAACCGAAACCTTTTCGCCAGTCCTTACAACAATTTTCTTTGTCATTTTAGTTTAGCTCAAACTTTTCTTATTATTCAGGGATCGCTGACCTTTAAATCAACCCCCACCACAAACACTAAAAGTATCTGTGGAGGGGATTAAAGTATAGCTAATCCTGAACTTTAAGAAAGGCAGAAGCCTATCCTAGTCAGCTTTTTAAGGAGCCTTTCAATCAAGATCTTACTCTTATCTTTTTTAATAGTCAACTAAGAAAGGGGACACACTACTATAGCTATTAATTATTGGTTATCTGTTACTTTTGTCACTTTTCAACTAGCTCAAGTGTCAAGGCAATTTAGAAATTTCATAGCAGTGAGCAATTTAGAAATTTCATACCTAGCGATTTTTAATAAATTTTAAACAGATTCTTCGACCTTTATTTCCTCCTTCGGGCACCATCTTCTCCAAGGATGGTCAATTGGCGGTTTCCAACTGGGTTTTGTTTTAGCCAAAGCGACAACTTTCATCTTTACCTTTTTTGGTCTTTCCGGCAGCAATTCATAGTTTAAGTATTTATCTCTTAAAGAAATAAATGTTTGTCCATCTAGGCTTTCAATAATTTGGACTTTGTCTTTTCTCAACACTAAGCAGGGTTGACTGGGCCCTAATTGGAACCATAGATGTTTAAACCTAACAGTAAAGTCATTGTTAACAATTCTGGTATTCCTGATAGAAAAGATTTTGTCTAAGTTTTTTTCAATCTTGGTTAAAGATTGATGAAGATTTCCTTTCTTTTGAGCGACTACGCTGAATTTAGCGTTGAATTTAGGAATAAATTCTTTTTCAACAAACCTATTAGCTTTCTCAATAGTGGAAATATTAGCCAACCTTAATTCTTTAACTAATCTGTCTTGGAGAGTATTAAACAATCTCTCTATTCTCCCTTTGGCTTGAGGAGAATTAGCGTGGATTATTTTAGTATTTAGATCTTTCATCGCTCTTTCAAATTGGGTTAGAACATTGGGATCATCAGACAAGCCCTTAGTGTTTACCTTGTAGGTAGAGAATTTATCTATGTAAATACTCGCTGGTTTTCCTCGCTTTTCTACATACCGCCTCCAGAAAGCAAAGACAGGAATTATACCTTCGTCATAAGCAAACCTTAGATGAGTGATGTCGCCGGTAGCGTCATCTATTGAGGCTAAAAGGCATAATTCATCATTTCCATCTCTCCCTTCAAGCCAGGGATAGTAAGAACCATCAAATTGCTCCATCTCGCCATATTGTTCTTTCCTTTCTCTCCATGACCGGTACTCTTTGTTCTTTTTTCTTGGTTTTGGTTTCCAGAGATTCCATTTAATCATTAACTGTCTTAATGTTTCTTTATTAATCTTTATCTGTTCATTTTCTTCTAATTTCTCAGAGGCAAAAGTAGGTTTAAAATCAGGATATTTTTGTTTGATTATTCTCTCTATCTGTTGAATCTTCTTCTTCGATATTTTTCGGTTGCCAGTTTTGCCCCGTGTTTTATGAATTACGCCTTTAGCTCCTTGTTTAAGAACTCGAATTTTAATGTTTTTAATTTGCCTGACCGACAAATTAAGTTGTTTGGCTGCTTCTGTCCCGTTAATTTCACTCTTAATCAGCCTTTTAATAACTTCATATCTTGATAATTCTTTTTGAGTCATAGTGATTAGTTTGGTCATAATTTTCTCTTAATTAATTTAATTATTTAATTCGGCTTAAGAGAATTATGACACAAATTTGTCAGGTATGAAATTTCTAAATTGCTCAACTATGAAATTATCATATTGCTACGACATTCAACTAGCTCAAGTTGCATCAATATGATAAGATAAATGTACTTGAGTTCTCCTTTTCAGAAATACGATATTAACAAGAATATGAATTATGAAAAACTAATAGAAAATAATACAGAAAATAAAGAATTTATAGAAAAAATAAAGGAAAATTTTAAATTATTTGACATATATCCAAAAATTCCAGTAATCGAAGAAAATAAGCTAAACAATTCTGATACAAAAGCATGTTTCCATTATGACGAAGAAAAAGATGGAGACAAAATTAAGATGATAAATAAAAACTATTTTATTT
>JAAZJX010000087.1 GCA_012800155.1 Candidatus Magasanikiibacteriota bacterium | reverse complement strand
TTAGTAAATATTTTTTATTAATAAGTAAATATTAAATAAAGTTATGGGAATAAATAAGTTTATCTTGTCAAAATAATCTTTTTTTATTATAATGCGTGTATAATTTTATTTTAAAAATATTTAGATTATGTCTAAAAAGATTGAATATTTTATTAAGTTTTTGATTGGATTGACTTTTGTTGTTCCTTGGATAGTAATACCATCTAGCTATATTTTTCCTTTTATTGTACCTAAGATTTTATTATTTAGAAGTTTGGTATTACTTATGTTAGGAGGTTATATTTTACTTTTAACTTCTAATTGGTTGAAATATAAAATAAAATTAACTCCAATAAATATTGGAGTGAGTTTATTTTTTATTAGTTTTGCTATTTCTACATTTGTAGGAGTTGATTGGTATAAAAGTTTTTGGGATTGTCATGAGAGAATGTTAGGTTTGTTTACAATTTTTCATTATATTGTTTATTATTTTGTTGTTACTTCAGTTCTAAAAGATTGGAAAGAATGGAAATGGTATTTACGATTATTTTTAGGAGCTGGTTTTGTAGTGATGTTTATTGGTTTTTTACAAAAATTTTATAATCCAGAATTATTATTAAATAGAGGAGGTGACCGAGTTTCGGCTACATTGGGAAATTCTATTTATTATAGTGGTTATGGTTTATTTTTATTTTTTATTGGTTTATTATTAGCTCTCAAAGAAGAGAATAAAAAAGGTTTTTGGTTTTGGTATGCAGTGATTGGTTCATTTTTTGGTTTTTTAGGTGTTTTTTTGGGCGGTACAAGAGGTGCTTTACTTGGTTTGATGGCTGGTTTGTTTGTTTTGTGTGTAAGTTATTTAATTATTATTAAAGATCATAAAAATGTTCGAAAAATAATTGCTGGATTAATGATATTGGGAGTTTTGATTGGTAGTTTGTGTTTTGCTTTTAGAAAAACTGATTTTGTAAAAAATATTCCTGGAGTAGGAAGATTGGTTAATGCTTCTTTATTTGAAGGAACAGGAAATACTCGTCTTATGGCTTGGGAGATAGCCTTAAAAGCTTGGCAAGAAAAACCAATTTTTGGTTGGGGACCAAATAATTATTATTATGCTTTTAATAAATATTATAATCCAAAATTTTTGGAATATGGTTGGGGTGAAACTTGGTTTGATAATGCTCATAGTGTGATTATGAACACTTTAACTGTTCAAGGAATATTTGGTATTTTTACTTATTTAAGCATGTTTGGTTTTACTATTTTTGTTTTAATTAAAAAAAGAAAAGCTGGTCAATTAGATAATCATATTTTGGCAATTTCTCTTGCTTTTTTGGTAGCACATTTAGTAGCTAAATCTTTGGTATTTGATGATCCCACTTCTTATCTTTTCTTTTTCTTTTTCTTAGCTTTTATAAATCAAAGCACAGAACTTAAAGTTCAAGTTCAAAATTCTCAAATTAAGAATAATAAAAAAATAATAAACAAAGACATTTCAATTGGTTTAATAATTATAACAGGAATGGTTATTTTATTATTGATTCGTTCTACTAATTTACTTCCGGGTAAAGCTAATAAGGCTACGGTTGATACTTTACGAAGTTTTGAACTTGGTAGTGTAACTACTACTATTGAATTTTATGAAAAAGCGAAAAGTTATCCCTCACCACACATTGATGATATACGAAGTGATTTTGCTAGGACAGCGAGTAGTTTAGTTGCTAATATTATTTCAAATAATCAAAATAAAATTCCAGAAATACAAGAACTTTTAAATTTTACTTCTAGTGAATTAAAAAATAATATTTCTTTGCATCCTAGAGATGTGCGGGTTTATATTAGTTTGGCTCAGATTGTTTTGAATCAATTTAATATTACAAAAGACCTCAATTATTTAATAGAAGCAGAAAATTTATTAACAGAAGCTTTGGTTCATTCTCCCAAAAGACAACAAATACAATATATGTTATCCAGTGTAAAATTGAATTTAGGAAAAATAGATGAAGCTACAAATATTTTACAAAATAGTATTGAAAATGATTCTAAGATTAGTGAAGGTTGGTGGAGATTGGCTTTGTTGAATTATCAAATTGGTAAAATAGATGAAGCTAAAAAAATAGTTCAGCAAGCAAAAGATTTAAGATTAAAATTTGATGAACAGGGAATAAATATTATAAATGGAATTTTAAGCGCGGATTAGTTTTTATGAATAGTAAAAAATTAGCTTTATTTTTTACTGAGGGAGTTTCTCTAAAAACTTGGGAAAAAATAGGAAATCTTGAAAGAGAAATTAAACCTTATATAAAATTAGCAGAAAATTATTCTGAAGTTTATTTTTTTACTTATGGTGGTAGTGAAGATGAGAAAATAATAAAAAAATATTCTGATAAAATAAAAGTTTGTTATAAAAAAAATAATTTAAATAATTTAATTTATAGTTTTTTATTACCATTTTTTTATAAAAAAGAATTAAAGAAAATTGCTGTTTATAAGACTAATCAAATGTCTGGCGCTTGGACAGCGGTATTGGCTAAAAAATTGTTTAAGAAAAAATTAATTGTGCGTTGTGGCTATGAATGGTTGGATTTTTTAAAAAGAGATAATAAAAATAAATTTTTACTTTTTATTATTAAAAAAATAGAAAAATTTGTTTATAAAAATGCTGATAAAATAATTATTACTTCA
>JAAZJX010000086.1 GCA_012800155.1 Candidatus Magasanikiibacteriota bacterium | reverse complement strand
AGCAATTAGTGGTTTGATTATTATCTTTTTATATAATTATCTAACAAAAAAGAAATGATACTAATTACAGGAAACAAAGACAAAGTCAAAGAGTTTGAATTTATTTTAGGATTTAAGATTGAAAACATTGATTTGCAATTAGAGGAAATACAATCAATTGATGTTGAAGAGGTAGCAAAGCATAAAGCAAGATCTGCGTATAATATATTAAAAAAGCCAGTGATTGTTGAAGATACAGGGCTTTATTTTGAAGAATTAAATGGTTTGCCGGGGGCTTTAATTAAGTTTTTTGTTAAAAATATTTCACTAGAAAAGATATGCTCTTTAATTAAAGAAAATAGAAAAGCAAAAGCAATAACATGTATTGTTTTTTTTGATGGCGAAAAAGAAATTATCGCTAAGGGGGAAACAAAGGGACATATTGCTACTGAGCCAAGAGGGAATAATGGTTTTGGATGGGATCCAATTTTTATTCCTGAGGGATACATCAAGACATTTGCAGAATTAACATCAAAAGAAAAACAATCTAAGTTTATGCGTCAAGAAGCGATTGCTGAATTACAAAAAAAATTAATAATTTGACAAGTTTTTAGTTATTAGTGTATAATTGGAATACAAAATAATATAATAAGTATTACTTTATGGGCAAAAATAACACAATAACCTTATCTGCAAAAGAAATAAAAATATTAGAACAACTTATTACTAAGCATGGCAATGTTGTTGTTTTTGATATGATTCATAAATTAATGAAAAACGAAGGACGACAGGAGGTTAAAAATTTTATTTCTAACCTAACTAAAAAAGGATGGTTAATTAGGATTAAGCGTGGGTCTTTTGTTATTTCTGATATTTCTAATCGTGGCACTGTTAGTTTCAATCAATTGACGATAGCTCAAATTATTGATAATTGTTCGTACATATCATTTGAGGCAGCGCTACAGTATTATGGATTATTTGATCAATACTTAAGAGTGATTACTTCTGTTGGTAAAAAAAAGACATATAGTAAAGAATTTTCTAACTGGAAATTTAGATATATAAAAACAAAAAAAGGATTGTTTAATAATTACAAGGAGTTTAATATGGACGGACGATTAGTTAAAATAGCTAGTAAAGAAAAAGTTATTTTAGATTTTTTAACTTATAGAAGATCTGTAAGTAGTATCGATTTAATTATTGAGAAATTAAAAAATCATAAAAATGATTTTGATATTAAAAAATTAATAGAAATAAGTAAGGATTATTCAATAACAGTTAGAAGAGCACTTGGGGTTATTTTAGATTTAGTCGATGTCGATTCTAGTGATTTATATTTAACAGTTAAAGATAATAAAAACTATAGTTTTATGACTAGTAATAGCAAATTATTCAATTCAAAGTGGAGAATTTATATCGATAATCAATTCAAAGACTAATGCAATTAATAACAAAAGAACAGTTATCAATACTTAATAGGCAGAATTTAAAATATCCTTTAGCTATCGCTGAAAAAGACTATTTTTTAACGATTGTTTCAAAAATAATTTTTGATTCAAGTATAAAAAACAAATTAATTTTTAAAGGTGGGACAGCCCTACATCATGTTTATTTGCCACAATTAAGATTTTCTGAAGATTTGGATTTCTCTAGTAATCTCAAAAAAATTGAATTAAATCAATTAAGAGATATTTTAAATAATTATAATTTTCTTGAAGTTAAAAAAGAATATACGTCTTCATCGACTATAAAGATTGAAAAACTACAATATTCAGGGCCTCTTGGTCAGCCAAACTCATTAAAAATAGAAGTTGATTACTTGCAAAATGTTGTTTTGCCACCGGTTGAAAAGAATTATCATAATTTTTATGGAATTAATACGAAAGTTAGAGTGATGGATATTAGAGAGATTATGGCTGAAAAAATAAGAGCAATGAGCGATCGT
>JAAZJX010000097.1 GCA_012800155.1 Candidatus Magasanikiibacteriota bacterium | reverse complement strand
GGAAAAAAGATAATCGTATAAAGCTGTGCGTAAACCGCCAATATGCAGGAAACCTGTGGGACTGGGGGCAAAACGTACACGGGTCTCGGTCATGTTAAAGCTCTCCTTGGTTAAGGTGTTTTTCACTTGTATTGCAGATGCTGCTGTGCACAACCCTGTAATGAGGATTGTACAGGTCTTTATAGCTTTGGGAATGGCTGAACAGCCTGCCGAAGCCGATTAGCTTGTTGGCAAATTCGGCATCGCTGCTACTGATGGGATAGAGCTCCTGAATCGCTGGAAGGGCAGCAGACCAAAACTTGCTCAGTTCTTTTGGAGTGGGCTCCACGCTCAAGCGGGAGTGGATAACCTGCCTTGCCAGCAGATCGATCTCTTGGTCAAGCTGCCGCGAGTTATCCGCCTGGAGCAAATAAGCCAGATCGACCCTCAAAAACCCCCTGCCACAGCCGATATCCTGAATATGAGGCACCCTGCCAGGTTGCATAAGATCAAGCTCGGCACTGATGGAGGATCTTACCTGCTCAAAGTCAGGTGTGAGATGAGTAGGCCCAGACCAAGCCTGCATAAGAAGCTTGAGGATATCGACTATCTCAAGCCGGGGATGCAGGTCTATCTCTTGAGCCAGGATCAGCGAGATCTCGTGTGAACTCAGATCCGTCTTCTCAATTCTCATAAATAAGCTCGCCGTCTCTTACAAGCTTTGTCACTTTCACTCGTCTGTAATCGAAATCCTTGGTGAGATCTGTGTTCAACACGCTGAAATCGGCAATGAATCCCGGCCTGAGCAAACCTCTTTCATGCTCCTCGTGATTGATCCAGGCGTTGTTTTCGGTGTATATGCGGATGGCGTCCCAGGCTGAAACACGCTCATCAGGATTGTGGTGATTGACCAGGGAGTGAATCGACATCCCGATATCAAGCGGAGTGATGTACCAATCTGAGGAACCGCAGACCCTGATTCCCTTTCTGCCAAAGCTGCCCCAGCGATTCATTTGCCTGCTGCGGGTCAAGCCCAAGTTCCGGGCATAGAATCCATCGTCGCCGCCCCAAAGCAGATCAAAGGCCGGCTGCATAACTGGTGTGGCTCCCGACTGGGCGATCTCCCCTACCAGGGCATCCGGCGTCACTTCGCAGTGGATCAACTGGTGTCTGAGATCCAGAACCTGATCTCTGCCGATCTTCGCGTACGCGGAGTTGATCTGCCGGATGGCTGCATCCCCAATGCAATGCACGCATATCTGGAGGCCTGCTTTATGGGCTTCGCTGACAAAGCCTTGCCAAAAATCGTCTGATTGATACAAAATGCCTTTGCCGGAATGGCCAAGATAGGGTTCCGAGAGGGCCGCTGTATGCGAACCGATCGATCCATCCGCCAGAATGCAACCACCAATCCTTGTGGAGCCATTCTCCAAAGCAGCCTTGATATCAAAGCTTTGCGGATACAGAACGAAGCGGATGGGAAACTGCTCAAGGTTCTTGTTCACCAGATCGAAGTGCTGCAGACTGAACTGAGCGT
>JAAZJX010000014.1 GCA_012800155.1 Candidatus Magasanikiibacteriota bacterium | reverse complement strand
TATCATTTTATGCGTCCGCAAGAAAAAAGCACCAAGGACAAAGAAGTTTTGCAAAAAGAAACATTTTACGGAAAAGAACTGAAAGCTTTGCCATTTATTTTGGGAACGATGAATATGATGCTCAACGGCATCGCTACCCCAAATATCCGCAAAATGAATACTTTATCTATAAATCTTTTCAATCTCTCGGAAAAATACGACATCATTCTCACCAACCCGCCATTTTCCGGAACAGTGCGCGGAATTGAATCAAATTTTCCATATCCTTCAGCACAAACAGAAATTTTGTTTTTGCAACATTGTTTGCGTTCGCTCAAAGAAGGCGGAAAATGCGCAATTATTTTCCCTGAAGGCGTGCTTTTCAAAACCGATGATCAAAGTTATGTAAACACAAAAAAAGAATTGCTCCAACAATTTAATTTGCATCACATTGTTCGCTTGCCGAATGGCTCCTTTGCTCCCTATACGAATATTCCAACAAATATTCTCTTTTTTGACAAAACCGGACCAACCAAAGAAATTTTCTATTGGGAAATGCCTTTGCCTGAAGGTTTGAAAAACTTTTCAAAATCCAAGCCAATCAAAACTGAATACTTTGAAGAAGCCAAAAAGATTTGGCAAACAAAAGAACTCACCGAGCAATCATGGATTGTGCCGGTTGAGGAAATTATAAAAAACAATTACAACCTTGATGTTAAAAATCCAAACAAAAAAGCGGAATTTGAGCATCTTCCGCCGGAAGAATTGATCGCCAAAATTGAAGAATCAGAAAAAACTATTTCCAGCTTGCTTTCCGAAATCAAGGATTTAATCAAATAGCTATGACAAGTAATTGGGGACAATTCAAAATTAGTGATTTTCTTTTAAGAAAAAAAGATCAGATTTTTATTGACGATAAAAAAACGTATAAGCGTTTGACAATAAGGATGCATAACAAAGGTATTTGCGTCAGAGATGAAATACTTGGTTCAAGAATTGGTACAAAAAATCAATTTACTGTTAAAAGCGGCTGGTTATTGCTTTCAAAAATAGATGCCCGAAATGGTGCTTTTGGCATTATCCCCTCAGAAGCTGATGGCGGAATTATTACCGGAAATTTTTGGGCGTATGAATTAGATTTATCAAAAATTGATCCACAATTCTTTTTTTATTTTTCTCACTCGCAGAAATTTTTAGATTTTTGCATTGCTTCTAGTCAGGGTGCGACAAACAGGAGGTATTTGCAGGAAGAATTATTTTTGAATCGAGAAATCTTGCTTCCACCACTTCCAGAGCAAAAGCGGATTGTGAAAAAGATTAAGGAGGTTGAGGAAAAAGCAAACGATATAATTAGGGAAACCAATAAAAAGGAAACATATTTTAAGAAGATTTTAGATTCTTTTTTAGCAAGCGTTTATGATTTTAAGCACGAAGCATGGAATAATATTCCCTTTGAGACGGCAATACAAGTAGATCGCGGTTACGCATTTAAAAGTGGAGATTATCAGAAAAAAGGTATTTTCTTGTTGAGAGTGAGCGATATTAATAGTGATGGGTCCATTGATAGAAGCTCCGCGAAATATTTGCCAGAATCGTTTCTGGAGGAATACACAAATTATCAGCTCTTTGACGACGACTTATTACTGGTGATGGTCGGTGGCACAACTGGTAAGGTTGGATTTGTAAAAGAAAAAGATTTGCCAGCATTACTCAATCAAAATATTTGGCGGTTAAAAGTAAAAAGTAATTTTTCAAAAATTATAAATAGTACCTTTTTTAAATATTGGGTTATAAATAACCAAAAGAAAGTTCAGGAGCATCAAACAGACGGCACGGGCTATCAGTATTTAAGGCAGGCAGATTATAATAAGTTAATTTTGCAATATCCAAATTTTAAAGATCAGGAAAAAATTGTAAGAAAAATTGAATCATTAAATAATTTTGCAAATTTGGCAAAAAATGAGATTAAAAAACAAAATAATCTGCTTTTGTCTTTAAAGTCATCCGTTTTAGCAAAAGCATTTAATGGTGAATTATGAAGTATTTAATTTTTTCAGATGAAAGCGGAAAATGGAACGAGGGAGATTATTACATTCGCTCATGGATTAGAATTACTCCAGAAAACTATGATTTACTAAGGAAAGAAGTTATTTTTTCTAAACACGAAACCGGAGTTAAGGAATTAAAATGGGAAAAGTTTAGAAAAAATATTGATAAGTTTAAAAACATCTTTTTGGTTGATTTTTCTGTTTTTATAACGATAACAAAACCTCAACATTTTCAATTAAGAACCTACAATATCATAAATGCTATTTCCGCGGTTCCAGTCTCAACGGGTGGACAGGCCTTGACTGACAAAATCAAAACAAAAATTATAAACTCTGCAAAAAATGAATTATTTTTCAATTATTTTGAAAAAATTCATATAGAAAATTCAAAAAATGCACTTGTTAAAGACGAAGACCCTCAAGAATATAAATATCTAATTGATACTCCACAATATTTAGATCGCGAATGGGAAAATATTGCCAAAGATTGTGATATAGAACAAATCGATATAACGAAGATTTCGGCAAGTAATCCAGGAATTGAAGTTTCAGATGTTATAAGCGGGTGCGTCATGGATCTTTTGCTTACTAAAAATGAAGCAAAAGATACCTATGATAATTTTATAAAATCAAAAATGTGTGATATGGGATCAAAAACATACCCAAACCCCAATTTGATTTTTTATCAAGATTTTACTGATGAAGAAAAGAAGCAGATCAATATATTTCGATAACTATTATGAACACATTTAAACAAACAGCCATTGAAATATTGAAAAAGGCAAAAACGCCTTTGCACTATTCCGAAATCACTCGGTTGGCTTTAGAATCGGGTATTTTGGAAACAGAAGGCGCGACGCCGGAGCATACGATGGGTGCTCAATTGGCCGTTGATATAAAAATAAAGAAAGAAGGATCGGATTTTGTTAGAACCGCTCCCGGAACTTTTGCGCTTAATCCAAACAAGAAAGAAATCAAAGAAACTCCAAAAATCCGAGAAGCCGAAAAAGCGGAAGAAGAAAAGATTGTGATTGAAGGTGGATTTACTGGCAAGGGCGGAGAGC
>JAAZJX010000085.1 GCA_012800155.1 Candidatus Magasanikiibacteriota bacterium | reverse complement strand
GTATGAAGGGGCGAGGGTGGATTAGAAATACAAAAAATACACGCAATAAAAATATGTTGTCCATATTTCAAAAGAATTCTAAAGAAGCAGAAAGAAAGATTTCGATTATCCAAATTTAATTTTTGGCTGAAGTTTTCTTTCGGCACAATCTACTAAATAAAGGTTAATTAAATTTTGATACGATATTCCTGTATTAGCAGACAAGTCTTTAAAATAATTTACTACCTCCATATCGAGCCGTATGGTAATTTGTTTTTTTAATTTATTTGGATATGGATTTTTGATTGCATTTGAAAAATCATATTCTTTTCTCATAATAAACCTCCATTATTTTTATACTGATCCCTTTCGTTCTTTGTTGCTTTCCGAGCTGAAATTATTCTAATAACATCATCACTTTCTCGATAACAATGACATACTACTAGTAAATGCAACTTATAACTTTTCCCAAGTAAAATAAAACGATCTTCATCAATAGAATGATCAGGGTCAGATAATAAAAGACCGTTTTCATCAAAGAAAGCTGTTTTTGCTTCATCAAATGTTATACCATGCTTTTTATAATTTATAGATCCTTTGTTTTGACTCCAAACAAATTCCATAATTATATTATAATTATAATATAATTAAATAGCAAATTTAATATTCAATATCCTAAGCATTTTTTTTGCCTGTTTCATCGCAAAACTCTTGATAGTTCATTGGAAAAACTTGAATTTGCATTTCTTCAATATTATTTTTGGCGTTATAGTGCATTTATTCAAAACTTTATCATGCAAAATTCGACATTTCTTCAAAGGTTGAGGAAAAATAGAAATTGTGAGAACACAAAACTGTGAATTTATTTTCTCATAAAACTATTGATACACATCTTTTCTGTGTCGCACTCGAATTATTTTAAATTGAAGATAAGTATTTTTGAGGTATTTTTTTTAGTTCTTTTTGTGCAGAGCTTGACCAAAAAATCTTATAATCGGCCATCTTTTTTCAATTCAGCTACGAGGCTTTCATGGCTAATTAGGGGTTCGTCTTTTCGTTCTGCTATAACTTTTAAATCTTCTATATCTTCTAAAAGGTTTTCCCATATTTGGATGGGTACGAATACGGCTGTTTTTGCACCTGTTCCATCAACAAGATATTGTGTATCGGTAATATCGATTGTCATATTTGTACCCTTGCATATTATTGTAGTCGATATTTTAAAATGGTCAAGATTGTTTTCAATGGTTATAAGAGTAGTGATCGCCTTAGCAATGGCTTTCTGGCTCAATATTATTTTTGGTATTTATAATGCATTTGTTCAAAACTTTATCATGCAAAATTCGACATTTCTTCAAAGGTTGAGGAAATAGTTAAAAATAAGGTTCTAGGTGCTATACCAAAGTCGTAAAAAAAAAGAAACTTTTATACTAGACTGATTATGCAACAGTTTTTCTGTAAATTACGTTTTTAGCAGGCCAATCGTTTGACTCTGGTAAGTACCGTTTATCTTTTTGCCATTG
>JAAZJX010000013.1 GCA_012800155.1 Candidatus Magasanikiibacteriota bacterium | reverse complement strand
CGTAAATTCCGATTCTGTGGTATACTAGAGGGAGTAGTTTAATATATGTTAGGTGGCTTTAAAATATTTTTTATATAGAAGGTTTATATGAGCATCTCGGAAACAATTATTTTTGGAGCTATTTCAAGTTTAATTGCAACAATTATTTGGGTTGTAGTTATTAACCTATATGAGTTTTCAGCCTCAAAAAAAATCACTTTTCTTCTACAAGAATGTGACTCATCAACAAGACTCTTGCTAAATTCTATTAGATATATACACTACAGTGTTGCTCTTACTCAAGTAGAAAAATTAATGAGTTTATACTTACAAATATACAGCTATTTAAAACCTATAAATTTCTCAAGTAAAAAACGCAAATTAATCAAATCAATTATGTTTAATATGATAAGAGTTTTAAATATTTTCAAGAACCTAGACGTTGGATATGAAGGAGACCGTGAGTTAGAAGCACGATGTAAAAGCTATAATATAAAATATTTGTATGAAATTAAAACAGGCGAAAATAGCGAAGAAAGTTTTTTACTTATATCAATTTCCTTTTTACAAGAATTAACCAACCGATTTGGAATTAATAAAGCAATTTTAAGAAGTCTTCAGTATTTTGATAGGACCAATGTATTTCACAAAAATATACTCGATTCTTTAATTGAAGTTAATTCATTTAGTGAAGGTTTTTCATTAAATTATTTTATGAATAAAGAAGGTTTGACTGAAAATGAATATGAAAAGCTTACTAAAAAAATATTAAAAATAAAAGCCACAAAAAATAGTAAGCGTATATTTACAACAGCGAAAAGGAGAAAACATGAAAATTAAAGATTATCCAATTACGAAAATATTCACCAATTTACCTTTATATCAACCGATCGAGTTTGAATCAGACGATGAACGAAAATTAATAGAATTATATTCTTTTGATGGGAAAATTGATTTTTATTGTAATGAGTGTAAAAAAGAATCAACCTATAGTAGTTCCTTGAACGATGAAAACAGAATGAGAAGAACTCATTTTCGATATAAAAATTTTGGAATAAGCACATCAGGAAATTCTATTCCTCCGAAAAAAAACTATTTAGAAATAAAAGAAATATTTACTTGTGATTTTATTTGTGCTCGTAGCAAGGATCACAGTATTCATTTTATGTTTATTTATGATAATTATAAATTATTAAAAATTGGACAATATCCAAGTAATGCGGATTTGGCTTATGATAAAAACAGGAAGTATAGCAAAATACTAGGAGATCAGAAATTCAAAGAACTATTGCGTGCAGATGGCTTGTTTTCTCATGGAATTGGTGTTGGCTCGTTTGTTTATTTACGAAGAATTATTGAAAATCTAATTGAAAACTATCACATTATCGCTTCACAAAATGCTCCATGTTGGGATGAAGCAAAATATCAAAAAGCTAAAGTTAAAGATAAAATAAAAATGTTAGAAGGCTATTTCCCTGTCTTTTTTTCAGAGAACGCCCAACTCTATGGGGTTTTAAGTAAAGGTATTCATGAATTATCTGAAATTGAATGTTTGGAATATTATCCAATAATTAAAACATCAATAGAACTAATAATGGATGAAGAATTAGAAAAAAGAGAAAAGGAATTAAAAATAAAAGCAATACAAAAAAGTATTGATAAAATTGTATCAGAAAATACCTAATAACTACTTCAACCGGTCAGCATCGGGGATTTCTTAAAATCATCGGTCGATTATTGACGGAATATAAGAAAAATTAAATTCTATAATTACCCAACATGCAACGATCTGTTCAAATTGGTGTTTTTAAGAGACTCTTCTACATTTTTCTTTTTCTCAGTAGTCTGAAATATCTCAAAGACACTTTTAGAAGCACCAGTAAATAGAAAAAGGTCAGCGTTTTGTAGTTATACGCGTAATATATTAATACAACACATTACAGAGCTCCTGTTCTTCTAAAAACAGCTTGAATCCTTTTTGGATTAATTTTCTGGCGTCTGATAAATTCTCTCCATTTTGGTATTCTTTTAGAGCTTTTTCTACTTTGTCTATTAGATTACTAATCTTACTTTCATGTAATTTTTTTGCGAGGAATATTACATAAAAGTATTTTTGTGAGTATGAATCATACCCTGACTTTTCATATTCTTCCTCAATTTTATAATACAATTTTATTAAATCCACTAATACCGTTAGCTCCAGCTTCTCTTCGCAAAATATTTCATCATAGTATCTGCCAAATAGTTGTGATTTTTGATTTGTTGCTCTGTCTGGAAAGCCCATATGTGAGTAAAGAATTTGGGCTACTTTTTCCATAGATATTCTGTACTTATAATCTTTAGCAAAATCACCAATATCGCCTGCTTTCCTAACATAATGAATATTTTCGGCATCTAAAAATCTTTCGATTTGTATTTGAAGATTACTTATTGATTTTAAATCTACAGATGAAATAGCATTCTGGCTATTTGTATATTCTGCAATATTATTAGTCAATTCTTGATCTTCTTCTGTTTGGAATATGCGTACAAGAATTTCTGCCTTAGATATTTTTTCATCGTCAAAATATTTATTTTTAAATTCGTAAATTGTTCTGATAGTTTGTCCACCATTTACAATCTGGAATCCACTTATTGTACATAAAAATTTAGTTTTTCCATTCTTTTCTTTAGCTATAATATTTTTTGCTGTCATTGTTATTCCATTGTTATACATGAAAAACTTGCTGGGATCTTCAGTTAAAGTTTTAAGTATATTTTTATTAAATCTTGTTTCTCCTAAATACCCCCTTACATTATCATAAAGAAGACCTAAATCTAGTTCTACATTTTTTAATTCTTCTAATTCATAAATTTCAGATTTATTTCTTAATTCCCTTGATTTACAAGTCATTCTAATTAGATTTGCAACTGATAATTTAACCAAATAAGACTTTGAAGACGATAAACTATTTTCTTCGTATGTTAATACCGCATCAGAATCAATTAGAAATTGAGCAGAAATATCATCTGGTTTCCCTGAAATAAAACTCATAATATCATCTAACACTATCGATTGAATTGAGATATCATAGTGATCTTTATAAAGCTCCATTGTTTGATTGTCCGGTTTTAAACCATAATTATCATTAGATATAAGAAACAATTCAGTTTTCCAAATCTTATCGGAGTCAAATCTTTCTGCAATGGCTTCCATTTTTTCTTTTGTTTTACTGTCAATGCTTATAAAATCTCTCTTATCTAGTTGAAATAAAAACTTTGAACTATCTAAAATTGTACGTTCATTTTGACCTTTACGATCACTAAATTTTTCTCTATATTTAAAATTAAATAATTGAATAATATTTCTCTCCTCATTTATATAAACAGCATCTATACCAGAATCACTATTTCTTTTGTTTTCGACAATGCTACAGAACTCTGTATCTATTATACAATTTTTCAATTCTTCAATATTAGCATTATTTGTAATACATTCTAATATAAAGAGATAAAACCCTAGTCTTCTTTTCTCAATTTCTTTAACATCTTTATCTAATTTCAATAATTTATAGTATTTTTCTGAATATTGACCTACTATTTTGAAATCATTTATTGTAGCCATTTTTCCCCCTCTGCCCAAAAGCATCTATCCAATATCTATTTTCTTTCCTTTCCTTTGTCGGCAGCAAAAGCAGGTTCTACCATATTCACATCAGGATAGCTATGTTTATCGCTAGT
>JAAZJX010000093.1 GCA_012800155.1 Candidatus Magasanikiibacteriota bacterium | reverse complement strand
TTGGAATAGTAGTAGCGGATCGAGCCGGAGCCGGCGGGAGTGAAATATATGTACTCGCTGCCGTCCTGCTGTTTAACATAGGGTGAAGTGATAAAGCCGTTGGTGCCGGTGCTGCTGCCCTTAAAGGAGGAGCCGGCAAATGTTGCGGTTATGCCCTCGGAGATATCGTAAGAAGAGGGGATCTGTGTGGAGGTGAAGCCGGTGGCGCGGATGGTCGCCGATTTCAGCGTGCCGCTGCCGGTAACATTAGAGGACCTGGCGTTGGGAGCAACATTGAGCGCGCCGACGGTGGTACCGGTATTGATGGTAACACCTGCCCGCGACCGGAGCTCGGCAAGATCCACATTGGTATTGCCCGCAAGTATAACGTTTACCGAATAACCGTCGTCGGAGTCAACCACAAGCTTATTGACCTTGGTGTTTGTGAGGTTGACCTTGACCTTGCCGCGGACAAAGAGGGTGCCGTTGATATTCGAGTTGGAGAACATGACGGTTCCCGACTCCGCGCCCTCGGATATGATTACATTGCCCCGGAGATTGGCGTCGGATACATTAACGCCCGCCTTGGTGACAACGGCGTTCTCGGTATTGGCGCCTTCATCGATACCGCGGGCGCTCTCATTGTAGATGGAGCCGGCGGCGCGGTAGAGAATTGTCATCGCCTCGGCTCTGGTAAGGGTGTTGTTGGGGCGGAAAGCGCCGTCCTCATAGCCCTTGAAGAGACCGGCAGCGGTCGCCTGCAGAACATAGGTGCGGTAGATCGAGCTTATGGTGTTGTAGTCGGGATAATAGTTGGTTGCGACGGTCATGTCTGCCGGGAGATCCAGATAGCGCACCAGCATGGCGGCGGCTTCGGCTCTGGTCAGCTGACCGTTGGGGTCAAGGTAGTTGCTGCCAGGTATAAGGAAGCCCTGAGCGGCTGCCTTCCCGATGTAGGGGTAGAACCAGTCGGTCTCCTTTACATCGTTGTAGACAAACGGTCCCACCGCGGTGAGTCCGAAGGTCTCAACGAGCATTTTAATGAATTCGGCGCGTGAGACCTTATTGTCGGGTTTGAAGGTGCCGTCGCCGTAACCGGCGATGATGGCTTTCTTCGCCATGTAATCAACATACTGGTTTGACCAATGAGAGCCTGTATCGCTGAAACTTGCGGCGCTGATCGTGAAAGCGATTCCGGTCAGCGACATGATTACCGCAAGCGCCATTGCCAGCGCTCTGATAAACGTGCGTTTCATGTGAATAATCCTCCATTTTAAAGGTTATAACTCATTATACACCATATCTCCGGAAAATGCACTACTAATTTAAAAATTTTTCCGAATTTTCAATAAAAACAGTTAAATTTGATGCTTTCCGGGGGCGGTGCGGGGCACGGGGCGTCACCCGACCCGATTCTATGACGAAACTTAAAGATATTTTGTTCCCGATTTTGCCGCAATTTGTAAATATTACGACATTTTTCCCTGTCCTGTGCGCTTTTTCGCGATGTGCAGCACAAGAGCCGTGCAGAGACAGGCGGCGACCGTGCCCATAAGCGCCCCGAAGCTGTCAAGCAGTATATCCGACAGCTGACAGGAGCGGCCGGGAACGAAGTACTGATGCACCTCGTCGCTCACCGCATACAGCACCGCGGCGGGCAGGGCATATAATGCCGAACGCAGATGCCCGATGCCGAAGGTCTCGTTTGCGCAGGTGAGAAAGAACGCCAGCGCAAAGTATATCGCGAAATGTGCGCCCTTGCGGAAAAGGTACTGCAGCGACTCCACCAGCTCATATTGCTCGGCTTCGCCCAGCAGCTTGAAGCGGCTGAAGAATACCCGAACCGCCCGCTCTATGAATGAATGGCTGGTT
>JAAZJX010000084.1 GCA_012800155.1 Candidatus Magasanikiibacteriota bacterium | reverse complement strand
GGTCGTTATATGGTAAAAATGCACCTTTGAAAATATCACGAAACAATTGTGGAATATGTGGATTTTTTGACATATTTGCAATTGCTTGAGTGTATAAATCAAGACGTTCTTGTCCTGAAAGTTTATTATTTAAAAGTTCTGTCCAGGAAAACTTTTTCCAATCATCAATAAAGAATTGAGCTTTTAAGCCAACCTCTTCATTTTCTTTGTCCATATCGTCCATAAACTTATAGATCAAAGCATTGGTGATCTGGTCCACTTGTTGTTTGGGATCGGGAACTTTACCGACTAAAATATTCCGTGCAGAATCAATTTTTCTTTTGGTTTCTTGATCTAGCATAGTTTTTTTAAATTTTATTGGTGATATTATATAATTTATAGTCTCATATTTTATATTTTATGAGACTATACTTTTTAATAGTCTAATACATGATACTATAATTTTAGCTTCATTCTTAGCGTTATTTAACAATATCAAGTAGTTTTTTGAAAAAATATAGCTTATTCTTGTGTTTTTTATTAGAAGAAATAATCCCGTTTTTCTCTAAAATTCCAATATATCTAAACACACTTGCCTTTGGAATTTTAGAAATTCTAATAAAATCTTGGCTTTTAAAAATTGGCATAACAAAAAGAGTATCAAGAATTTTAATAGCAAATTGAGACTTAGTGAGTTCGGTTATTTTTTGTTTCTTTTGCTCGTAAAGAGTCATTATTTTTTTAGCTTTAGTAATATTGTTTTTTGACTGCTCTATAACTGAATTCAAGAAAAATGATATCCAATCATCCCAATTATTATTTTCGGAAATATTCAACAAAGTCTTATAATATTCATCTCTATGAGCTTCTAAGTATTCACTCAAATAGAATGAAGGATAAGTAATCACATTTTTAAAATGTAAGAATAGAGGTATTATCATCCGCCCCACACGACCATTACCATCCATGAAAGGATGAATTATTTCAAATTGCGCATGAACGATCGCTAATTGAACAATTGTATCTTTTTCTTTAGAATGAATATATTTTTCCAAATTAGACATTAAATCATCAACTTTTTCAGCAGATGGTAGAATATAAATTGCTTGTTCAATATTTGTTCCAGGTCTTCCAATAAATACTTGTTGTTGTCTAAAATTCCCCCTATTTTTATTTTCGCCTCGCACTCCTTGAAGTAATATTTCATGCGATTTTTTAATAACTCTTGTTGAGAGTGATAATTTTTTCATTTCATCAATCGCTGTCTTTAATGCCTTTCTATAATTTACAATTTCTTGAATGTCTTCATATTTATTTGTGTTCTTTTGTGGATTAGCTTCAAATTCTAAAACTTCTTTTAGGGTTGCTTGTGTACCTTCAATACGGGAAGACAAAACCGCTTCATTAGTAATTAATGGAGTTAAAAGAATATCAGGGTTTGGGATGTTTTGCAGTAAAGCATCAAATTTTCCAATCTCCATATTAGCTTTACCTAAAAGATGAATAAACGATTCCCATTTTATATTTTGAATTGGTAAATATTTTGGTGTATAACTATTTTTCATGTTTTTAATTATTTCATATATTGATTAACAGACACATAATCTTTTACATACTCAGGTACTATTTCACGATAATCATCTAATTCTTTATATTCGGCCATTGTAAAACCAGCATATTCTCGTGGGAATCGCTGATTATTTATTTCATTACGAAAATACTCGTCAGCAATATATGCTTTCAAATAATTTTTGATATGCAGAACATATTTGCTTTCTGGTTTGTAAATTGAAATAAATTTTTCACATTCTTCTTCCAGTTTTTCGTCTTTGGATTTAAAAACATCAATTAAACCGAAAGCTCTTTCCAAAAATTCACGCCAAGAAATACGGCGATCAAGATTTTCGCTCTTGCGGATTTTTTCAAGATTAAGGAATAGTTGTGGTTTATCTTCATATTTGTCGCGCATAATTTGCACGGCTTTATCCCATTGTTCGTTTTTAACAGCTGATTTTACTTCTATATCTTTTTGTAGTTCTTCGCGGGCTTTTTCAAAAAGTTTACGATCAACCTTCATTCCTTCAATTCCAACAGGTGTTTCAGTAATTGTTTTAACTTTATCTGGATCAAAGATTTCTATTTCGTCTACATCTACTCCAAGACCATCACCACCATCACCTCCTCCACTTGATTTCGTAATTGGCAATTTTAAGACTTCATCATAATTAAACTTTTTTTCAAAATATTCACAATTAGCAAAAAAGTCAAAAAATTTAAAATTTTCTTTCTCTTTTCTGTGTTTCTCATTGTGTTCGTCTTCATATTCGAAAGTGTATTTTCTAGTACCACGTCCTTTTATTTGTATAAAATCAGTAGGTGAAAAAATTGGGCGCATGAGAGCAAGGTTTAGAACATCTTGGCAGTCATAGCCCGTAGTCATCATTCCCACAGTAACACAAACTCTTGTTTTGCTAGATTTGTAATTTTCTAAAAACTTAGTGTGTCCGTTTAAGTTATTATTTGCAAAATTTATTGTAAATTGTTGTGCATCAGAAATGTTAGAGGTAACTTGTACTGCAAAATCAGAATTGTATTTGTCAGGCCAAATTTTGCTTGCCATTTGATTGAGTGTTTGAGTTATTTTTGAAGCATGTTTTTGACTAACACAAAATATAATACTTTTACCAATTTCACCACTTAGCGGATCCCTAAGAGCATTTTTTATAAACGTTTGACAAAAAACTTGATTAGTCTTTTCTGAAAAGAATCTCTTTTCAAAATCTTTTTGGAAAAAAGTTTCTTCACTTTCTCCACCTTCTTCATTTTCAACCATAACCGCATAACCTTTTTCCGACAATAATTCTGTAGTGATTTCAGTCCTAGCGTCTGAAACAATAGGATTAATCAAAAAACCTTCTTTTACTCC
>JAAZJX010000098.1 GCA_012800155.1 Candidatus Magasanikiibacteriota bacterium | reverse complement strand
AACCCCCGGGAACCGCGAAACGCAGAGGCAGGCCGATCAGATAGGAAACCAGTTGCTCCTTGCGATCGGGAATATATTTGGGGTTGATTTGCAGGGAATAGCACCAGTTGATGAACTGCCCCCAGTTCCGGATCAGACTGAGCAGCACCAGGGCAGGCAAGAGCCACAGAGGCAGCGCCGCGATGCCCGTCCACAGGGCTTTGAGGTCGATCCTGGCAAAAACTCCCCACAGGATTAAGGCTGTGAGGCAGACCTTGAGCAGGTTAAAGACCAGGCGCCACTTGCTTTTCGACAATAGTTCTATTCCTTTTTACTTCCCTACCTGCGCGGCGGCGAAATCCAGAGCCTGCTGGATCAGTTCCGCAGGAGGGGCGGGGATGCTGCCGTCATCCATCATCTTGTGGCAGAGGGTGCGGGTGGCGTCGATATCCGCCTTGGCGCGGGCAAAAACTTCCTCCCTGCTCAGTGGCAGCCTGGCAACACCCTCGGCAACGGCCTGATCCGCAACTTCGGCAGCCTCATGGGCAAAGACATCCGCCTCGTCCATGCGGGGCACGATGTTTTCCGTGTCGATACCCCTGCGCCGCGCGTATTCCGCCAAAGAATGGGCGGCGCGAATGGCCATGCCGTCTGTGATCTTGCTGGCCCGCACCATCAGCGCACCTTTGAGGATGCCGGGAAAGCCGCAGGAGTTGTTGATCTGGTTGGGGAAATCACCTCTTCCGGTGGCCACGATATAGGCTCCGGCTGCCTTGGCGGCATGCGGATAGATCTCAGGAACCGGATTGGCGCAGGTGAAGACGATTGCTTTTTCCGCCATCCGGCTGATCCATTGGGGTTTAATGGTATGCGGTCCGGGAGTGGAAAGGGAGATGAGCACGTCAGCCCCCGCCATCGCCTCGTCCATGTCGCGCAGGCGTCTGGGATTGCTGATCTTCGCCAGAGCCCACTGCTTGTATTTGTCCGGATTGCTGGCCAGGTCCTCCCTGCCGGAGTGCAGCGCTCCCTTGCTGTCAAACATTACCAGATTGGCGGGATCAAGCCCCGATTGCAGCAAGATGCTGGCGATCGTGGTGTTGGACGCTCCGGCGCCAAAAAGCACCGTGCGAATCTCCCCGATTTGCTTTCCCGCCAGCTCGAGCGCGTTCAGCAGCCCCGCCAAAGTGACGCAGGCGGTGCCCTGGGCATCGTCGTGCCACACCGGGATGCCACAGCTTTCGCGCAGTTCGTCCAGCACCCGGTAACAATTCGGCTGGGAGATATCTTCCAGATTCACCGCGCCCACGCTGGGAGCCAGCATCCTGACAAAATCTATCAGCCTGGAGGGATCAGGTTTGCCGTCCTCCCCCCGGTTGTTCACGCAGAGGGCGAGGGCGTCGAAGCCACCTAAATACTTCATCAGCATGGCCTTGCCTTCCATCACGCCCAAGCCGCCGGAAGGCCCGCAATCGCCATCCCCCAAGACCCTGGTGCTGTCGCTCACCACCGCCACCAGGTTGCCGCGGTTGCTCAGTTCCCAGGAGCTTTCCTGATTATCACGGATGCTTGTGGACACAGCGGAAACGCCGGGTGTGTACCAGACATTGAACCAGTTGAACCCCCAGATGCCCGCTTTGGGCAGGGTTTGCATCTTGCCCCGGTAGTACCGGTGGGTAAGCTCCGAAAGCTTTT
>JAAZJX010000083.1 GCA_012800155.1 Candidatus Magasanikiibacteriota bacterium | reverse complement strand
GGGGTGTTGGTCGGTATAATAATTTCATTGTTTATAGATTCCCGCCTTGAATAGATTCCCGCCTTCGCGGGAATGACAAAAAAAGTAGGCGAGGATAAACTCCAGCGGGAATCCAGTAAAACAGAATTACAAAAACAAACAAAATAAAAATTAAAAAACAAAACAAATTCCCCCTTTTAGGGGGAATTTATAAGAGAAATAACAAGTAAAACTAAAAAATGAAAAAATGATATTTTATTTCTATTTTTTACCAGCAATAATATCTTGTTCAACATTTTTTGGTACTTCAGAATAATGATCAAACTCCATACTATAAGCTGCGCGTCCTTGAGACATAGAACGAAGAGAAGTAGCATAACCAAACATTTCTGCTAATGGTACCAAAGCACGAACAACTTTAGCCATACCACGATTAGTCATTTCTAAAATTTGACCGCGTTTAGAACTAATATCTCCTACCACATCACCCATATATTGTTCTGGCATAGTAACTTCTACTTTTTCAATTGGTTCTAATATAACAGGAAGAGCTTTTTTTACTGCTGCTACAAAAGCCATACTACCTGCCATTTTGAAAGCAATTTCAGAAGAATCAACTTCATGATAAGAACCATCATAAACAGTAACTTTAATATCTACTAAAGGATAACCTGCTATTACACCTTTATCCATAGTTTCTCTAACACCTTTTTGAATAGCTGGAATATATTCTTTTGGAATAATTCCACCTTTGATCTCATCAACAAATTCAAATCCTTTACCTGGTTCTTGAGGTTCAACTTTGAGCCAACAATGACCATATTGACCACGACCACCAGATTGTTTGATATATTTACCTTCAGCATCAGCACTTTGTTTAATAGTTTCTTTATAAGCAACTTGTGGTTTACCAATTTTAGCTTCTACTCCAAATTCTCTTTTCATGCGTTCAACTAAAATATCCAAATGAAGTTCACCCATACCAGACATAATAGTTTGTAAAGTTTCTTCATCAGTATGAACTTTAAAAGTTGGATCTTCTTCAGCTAATTTTTGCAAAGCAATACTCATTTTTTCAGCATCAGCTTTACTATTTGGTTCAATGGCAATAGAAATTACTGGTTCAGGAAAAGTAATTTGTTCTAATTTTACCAAATGATTTTCTTCACACAAAGTATCACCTGTAGTAGTATTTTTAAGACCAACAGCAGCTGCAATTTCTCCAGAAAATACTTCAGTAACTTCTTCACGAGTGTTGGCATGCAAACGAATAATACGACCTAAACGCTCTTTATCACCAGTATTAGTATTTATAATATAACTACCTGCTTTGATACTACCAGAATAAACTCGAAAAAAAGCTAACTTACCTACAAATGGATCAGTAGCAATTTTAAAAGCTAAAGCGCAAAAAGGTTCACTATCACTTGGTTTAATTAAAATTTTCTTTTCTTCGTCATCAGCATCAGTAGCAAACAATTCTGGTAAATCTAAAGGAGATGGTAAAAATTTTACAGCAGCATCCAACATAAATTGAACACCAATATTTCCCAAAGCAGAACCACACAATACTGGATAAGTTTCATTATTCAAAGTTAAAATACGCAATCCTTTATAAATTTCTTCTTCAGTTAATTCTTCACCACCAAGATATTTATTCATTAATTCATCATTAGCTTCGGCTACTTTCTCTACCATTTTGGCACGATAAGTATCAACTTTATCCTTCATATCAGCTGGAATATCAATTTCTATAATATTTTCTCCATGATTACCTTCAAATTTATAAGCTTTCTTTTTGATTAAATCTACTAAACCTAAAAAAGTTGATTCTGCACCAATAGGCAACTGAATAGCAATAGCCTTATTTGAAAGACGCTCATGAATAGAATCTAAACTCATAAAAAAGTCAGCCCCCATCTTATCCATTTTATTAACAAAACAAACTCTTGGTACACTATATTTATCAGCTTGTCTCCAAACAGTTTCTGATTGTGGTTCTACACCTTGTGAACCATCAAAAACTGCTACAGCTCCATCTAACACACGCAAAGATCTTTCTACTTCTACTGTAAAATCTACATGTCCTGGAGTATCAATAATATTAATACGATGATCTTTCCAAAAACAAGTTGTAGCAGCAGAAGTAATTGTGATACCTCTCTCTTGTTCTTGTTCCATCCAATCCATTGTTGCTGTACCTTCATGAGTCTCACCAATTTTGTGAGTTTTTCCAGTATAAAATAAAACTCGTTCAGTAGTAGTTGTTTTACCAGCATCAATATGAGCCATGATGCCAATATTACGAGTTTTTTCTAGAGAATATTCTCGAGACATATAATAATATTAATAAGCTAAAATTAACGACGAGCAAAATGAGCAAAAGCTTTATTAGCTTCAGCCATACGATGCACATCTTCTTTTTTCTTCATAGCTCCACCCACACCTTCAAGAGCATCTAACATTTCTGCAGCTAATTTATCCATCATGGTTTGACCTTTACGAGCTAAAGCGGCACTAATCAACCAACGAAAAGCCAAAGTATTTTGACGCTCATTAGAAACTGGCATTGGTACTTGATAGTTTGCTCCGCCAACTCTTTTGGATCGCACTTCAACACTTGGTTTGATTGCATCCAATACTTGCTCAAATAATTTTAAACTATCGCCATTTTTCTTTTCAGCCAAAATATCTAAAGCACCATAAACCGCTTTTTGAGCAATAGTTTTTTTACCATCTTTCATTACCATATTTATAAATTTTGCTACCATCACACTCTTATATTTTGGTTCTGGAGCAATAATTCTTTTTGGTATTCTTTTTCCTCTTGACATACAAATCTAAATTTGAAATTTTCAATTTGAAAAACAGTCCAAAATATTTAAATAAAATATTAAAAATTGTTTATAAATTGAAAATTATAAATTAAAAATTACTTACTTTTTGGTTTCTTGGTACCATAGATAGATCGACTTCTTTTTCTATCTGCTACTCCTTGGGTGTCATAAACACCGCGTACCACATGATAACGAACACCTGGCAAGTCTTTTACTTTTCCTCCACGAATAAGTACAATAGAGTGTTCTTGCAAGTTGTGTCCCTCACCTGGAATATACGCAATAACTTCTGTACCATTTGACAAACGCACTTTGGCAACTTTACGCAAAGCAGAGTTTGGTTTTTTTGGTGTAGTAGTATACACCTTAGTACATACACCGCGTTTAAAAGGACAACCTCTACGAAGTTCTGTCTTCTTGCGGTGCAATGAATCGTAAGTGTACTGCATAGCTGGTGATTTTGATTTAACCACTTTGCTAGTTCGTCCCTTACGAATGATTTGATTCATTGTAGGCATAAAATTTAATTCTCAATTTTAAATTTAAAATTTAAAATTGTTTATAAATTATTTATTAATTAAAAAACATCCTTTTTGAGGACGCATAAGAAAAACTATCTAGCCACAAATAGTATTCAAACGCTGACCTCATTGGTCATCTTCACTCTAGATTAAATATTGAATCTAGAATTACTCGTCTGTCTTAAACTTTTTATAGTTCAAGAATTTTAATGATGGCATTATTTTATAATAAAATAAAAAACTTGTCAAGACTAAATACTCTTTTATAAAAACTCAGTATTAAATACTACAAAATATAAATTTAAATTTACAAAATAACTTACAAAAGACTTGACAAAACTTTTAAACTATACCATTCTCTGTATTTTTCACGAAAAATATTGAGAATAATAAAAAATTCACTAATAAGGTGAATTTTTTATTTTATATAATCTGTCATTTCAATATAATTAATATTCAAAAATATGTTCCCCCAGTAAATAAATTAGTTAAAAAATAAATAATTGGTCTAATAAATTTAAAACCGAAAAAAATAAAAACTAACAAAATTACAAATTTATATTGTTCTAATACCATTTTTATCTTGTATTGTGAATCTGGAATTAAAGCATATAAAATTTTGGAACCATCTAAAGGTGGAATTGGCATTAGATTGAATACTGCTAATAAAACATTAGCATAAACAATAATATACAAAAATTGAGAAATATTACTAAACGGTAAAACTTGCAAAGTAATACCAAATAATAAAGCCAAAAGTAAATTGGATAATGGGCCAGCCAAAGCTACCCACATTGGACCAGTTTTTTGATTTTTCAAATTGTAAGGATTATAAGGAACTGGTTTTGCATAAGCAAACAAAAAACTTCCACTAGTTATAAAAAATAAAATTAAAGGCATTAACAAAGTGCCCCATTTATCAATATGAACTTTAGGATTTAAAGATAATCTGCCAGCATAACGAGCAGTCGGATCACCTAGTTGATCAGCCATCCAACCATGAGCATATTCATGAATAATTGCCGAAGGAATAATAACTAAGAAAAAAAATACAAGTGGTAAAAAATCCATAAAATAACCTTAATTTAAAATTTTAAATTAATAAACTAACTATTGACAAATTTCTAATTAACTTATATAATGCCTACACTTTAACATATTTCACTTACATAATCAACTTTTTATATGTCAAGACAATGTGCTAATTGTGGTAAAACTGCTTTGAAAGCTGCTAATAGAAGCCACTCAAAAAGAAAAACCCTTCGAGTTCAAAAACCAAATCTACAAAAATCAAAAGGGAAATTAGAATGTACTCGTTGTACTCGCACCAAAACTAATAAAATAAAATAATCAAAAATCACTCTGAAATAAATCAGAGTGATTTTAATTATAAAATTTATAATAATCTTCTAAAAAAATCTCAAACTAAATTTCTTGAAAAAATAAAAAACTATTGTTATACTTTTTTTATTCAAATAAATTAAAATAAAATATTAAATTATGACATAGTTAATAATGCACAAAAAAACTATTTATATTAAAATCTAACGGAGATTGGCGCAGTTGGTAGCGCACAGGGCTGGGGGTCCTGAGGTCACGAGTTCAAGTCTCGTATCTCCGACAAATTTATTTCATATATAATTTATAAAAATATTACTTAAAAAAAGTTTTTTTAATTAAATAAAGTTCTAAAAAAAGTAATAAATTTTTATTTAAAAATAAAAAATCCAGCTCTTTTTAGAGAGCTGGATAATTTTTAGATGTTTTAGATTAGATATCCAAATTATCTACTGCGCTAGTATCAACTTCGTCATTTCTGACCACAGCTGGTCTAGCTGGACCGCGTCCACCTTCTGGTTCATTGATTTTCAAGTTAACGCGAGCGTTATTCTTGGCACCAACGATTTTTAACAAAGTGCGAATAGCACGAGCTGTTTGACCTTGACGGCCAATAACATATCCCATATCACTTGGATTGATATCCAAAGTAAGTAGGACTCCACGTTCATCTACTGTACGTGTAACCTTGACGTCGTTTGGGTTATTTACAACCGCTTTTACGACGACCTCTAGGAAAGCTTGATCTTGCTCCATATTCCTGTTCATCTATAAATTAATTATATTTTAATGGATTGTCCATCAAAATAGTAAAAAAATTATAACATACTCTTCTTAATTAGTCAATCAAATTAATGTGAATAAAAAATCCAGTCTTTTAAAGACTGGAAATTTTATTTTATTATTCTGTTTTTTCTTCAGCTGAATTTTCAATTGGAGTTTCAACTTCAGCTTCAGCATTTGTCTTAACTTCTTCTTCCTCTTTCATCTTCTTTTCTTCAGCAACTTTCTTTTTTTCTTCTGCTACTTTTACTTTTTCAGCAATTTTTGCTCGACGCTTATTACTGAGATAAACAGATTTTCTCTTTTTACCTTCTACAATACCAGCTTCCAAAAGAAGATTGTGTACAGTATCAGATAATTGAGCGCCTTTTTGAAGCCAATACTTTATTCTCTCAGTTTTAAATTCTTTTATTTTGGGATTAACAGTTGGATTGTAATGACCCAAAATTTCCAAGCTTCCAGCTTGAGTATCTTTATGTTTTTCAGAAACAATTAAACGATAGGTTGGTTGTTTCTTTTTTCCTAATCTTTGCAAACGAATAATAAGCATAATTAAATTATCTTAATTTATTAATAACCACTACGAGAGCATTGTGACGGGTTATTTATTAAGTGCGCTTATTATAATTAAAAAACATTATTTTGTCAAGAACACTTAAAAAATTAAAAACCCTTCATAAAAACACTCCTATCTTTGAAGTGTTTTTATTTTTTAATTTATTATTTTATTTTTCTTATCTTTTATTTCACTCTTACAAAAAATCTACTCCCCTTTTGCACAATATCCCCAGACTTTATTACAAAATTATATTCACCATTTGGTACTTTTTTTTCATTCACTTTCACTCCACCTTGATCAATCATCTGACGAACTTCAGATTTACTCTTACAAATCTTAGATTCTGTTAAAATAGTTATAAGATCATAAACACTAGGTTTTACTTCTGGCATTTCCTCAGGAACTTGTTTTTTAGCAAAAGTATTAATAAAATTTTCCTGAGCAGATTTAGCTTCAGTTTCATTATGATACATTTTTACAATTTCAAAAGCTAAACGCATTTTTAAATCACGAGGATTAGCGCCATTTTCTAATTCTTTTGCTAATTTTTTAATTTCTTCCATAGACACATTTGTAACTAATTCAAAATATTTTATAATCAATTCATCTGCAATTGACATTGTTTTACCATACATTTCATTTGCTTTATCTTCCAAAGCAATAAAATTATCATAAGTTTTACTCATTTTCTTCACTCCGTCTGTACCAACCAAAAGAGGAACAGTTATCACATCTTGTTCTTTCTGATTATAACGCTTTTGTATTTTTCTACCCATTAATAAATTAAATTTTTGATCAGTTCCACCTAATTCTACATCTGCTTCCAAAGCAACAGAATCATAACCTTGAAGTAAAGGATACATTATTTCTTGCATCTGAATATCTGAACCTTCCTTTATTCTTTTTTGAAAATCATCTCTTTCTAAAATTCTAGCTACTGTTATTTTTGAAGTTAATTCCATTAATAAACCTGTAAAATTATTTTGACCATACCATTCTCCATTATGTCTTATTTCAACTTTTAACATATCCAATACTTTAGCAGCTTGATCAATATAAGTTTTTTCATTCTCTTTTATTTGTTCCATTGATAAAATCGGTCTAGTTTCATTACGACCAGACGGATCTCCAATCGTAGCAGTATAATCACCAATAAGTAAAATTACCTGATGTCCTAAATCCTGAAATTGTTTTAATTTACGAAGTGGCACGGCATGACCAATGTGCAATTGTGAACCAGTTGGATCAATTCCTAATTTAATTCTAAGTTGCTTTCCAGATTCTAATTTTTTTTTCAAACTCTCTTTTTCAATTACTTCATCTACTCCTCTAGTTAATATTTCCTCAATTTTTTGTTGATCAGTATTTATTTTCATAAAATTATTTTAAACTATTTAATTGTGATTTTAATTTAATTAATTTTTCTTGAGCTTCAACTAATTTCTTTTTTTCAATCATAACCACTTTTTCAGGCGCATTATTTACAAATTCAATATTATTTAATTTTTTCTCTAAACCAATAACATAAGGCTCAACATTAGCAATTTCTTTTTGTAATCTAACTTTTTCAGCTTCAATATCTATTGCACCAAATAAATCTACAAAAACTTCTACTCCACTCTCTACAAAACCAATAGCAGTTTTTGTTTTTTCAGCTTTTTTTGAAATATTCAATTCTTCCACTCTAGCTAAACCTTTTATTATTTCAGCATTAGCTTTTAGTAAATTAACTTTATCTCCAGCACTAATACTAACATTTAATTTTTTAGCTGGTTCAATTTTATTTTCAGCGCGCAGTGAACGAATGCCAGTAATAATATTTTTTATTATATAAAAATCTTCTAACACTTCTGAATGAACCGAAATATTTTGTTTTTGAGGAAACTTTTCTATCATCAACATTTTTTCTTCACTATAAATTTCTGTCCAAATTTGTTCTGTTACAAATGGCATAAATGGATGCCATAATTTTAAAATTGTATTTAAAATATAATTCAAAATTTCACTTTTATTTCCTTCAATCTTCGCAATCTCCAAATACCAATCTGCTAATTCAGTCCAAGTAAAATCACGCAAAATTTCACCAGCTTGAGAAAATTGAAAACTTTCTATTAACCTGCAAACTACATCAATGGTTGAATTTAATTTCAACAATATATATTGGTCAGCTAAAGTTTTAGTTTCTGGTATTCTATCATTCTGTATTTTAAAATTTGAAATCTGCAATGACATAAATCTACTCATATTCCAAAGTTTATTAGAAAAATTTCTAAACCCAGCAATCTTTTCTTCTGATAATTTACAATCATTACCAGGAGAATTACCCAAAAGCAATGATAAACGCACTGCATCAGTACCATATTTTTTACAAACATCTAATGGATCAATTACATTTCCCAAAGATTTACTCATTTTCCGTCCTTGTTCATCACGCACCAATCCATGTAAATAAACTTTTTCAAAAGGAATAACGCCTAAAACATAAGTTGTCATCAATATCATTCTCGCTACCCAAAAAAATAAAATATCATAACCAGTTTCCATTACTGAAGTGGGATGATAATTTTTGAGATCAGAAGCATTTAAATCAGGATAACCAAGAGTAGAAAAAGTCCAAAGACCAGAAGAAAACCAAGTATCCAAAGTATCTGGATCTTGCTCAACTTCACCACCACAATGCGGACATTTAAAAATTTTTTCTACACTCACTATTGGTTCTTTGCAATTAGAAATTGATAATTGATTATTAGAAAATCCTTGTTTACAATAATAAACAGGAATTTGATGCCCATACCAAAGTTGACGACTAATACACCAATCACGCAAATTATCTATCCAATGAAAATAAATTTTATTAAATCTTTCTGGAATAATTTCAATTTGTTTTGACTTTACTACCTCTTGCATCAATTTTTTCAAAGTTACTGTTTGACCTTTTTTAATATTTTTTAATTTACAATCCCCAATTTTAAATTTTTTATTAACCTCAATAAACCACTGGCGTGAAGGAATTGGTTCAATTGGAGTTCCACAACGATAACAAATAGAAAGATTATTATTTATTTCTTCTTCTTTTTCCAAAAGATTATTATCTTGTAAATTTTCTATTACTTTTTTTCTAGCTTCCTTAACAGTCAATCCTTCATAATTAGCGCCAACTGCTGAAGTCATTTTTCCAGCTTCATCAATAATTTTTATAATTGGTAAACCATTTTTTTGTGCCATTTCATAATCTGTTAAACTATGCGCTGGTGTAACACCTAAAGCTCCAGTTCCAAATTCCCTTTCAACATTTTCATCAGCAATTATTTTTATTTTTAAATCCGGACCACCAGCAAAATTTTTAATTGCAAATTCTTGTCCAATATATTTTTTATATCTTTTATCTTTTGGATTAACTGCAATAGCTGTATCACCTAGTTTGGTTTCTGGACGAGTCGTAGAAATAGTAATCGGAAAATCAACAGAATATTTAAAAGTATAAAACTTGGCTCTTTGTTCTTTGTATTCCACTTCATCATCAGCAATTGTTGACTGACAATGTGGACACCAATTGACAATCCGATATCCACGATAAATTAAACCATCATCATACATTTTTTTAAATACAGTTCTAACTGCTAAATTTCTCTCTTCATCAAGAGTAAACGCTTCTCGACTCCAATCTAAACTAGAACCCATTTTTTTACATTGATTTACAATTGTATCATGAGAAGCTTGTGCAAATTTATTTACTGCTTCTAAAAATTTTTCCTTTCCTAATTCTTTTTTTGGTTCTTTAATACCTTTTTCCATTAATAATTTTTCTACTTTAGTTTGAGTAGCAATCGCTGCATGATCAGTTCCCGGCAACCAAAGAGTTTTATCACCTTTCATCCGATGATAACGAATCATCAGATCTTGGATAACTAACATCATCGCATGTCCAATATGCAAAGTTCCAGTTACATTTGGCGGTGGCAATACTATAGAAAAATGTTTAGCATTTTCCTCACAAACTCCTTTTTCAACACAAACATCAGGATTAAAAAATCCACTAGCTTCCCAACATTTATAAATTTTATCTTCATAAAGTTGTGGTTCGTATGTTTTTGACAACTTTTTCATATAAACTTAGGCTAAATCTTAGCTAACTAACTAGCTTATTTTACCTCAAACTTAGAGATAAATCAAGAAAAATTAAACTTTATCTAATACAAACTAAAGGTTATTTAATAAATAAACCACACCCTAATTGACAAATTTTAATATTATTGATAAAATGCTTTATTAAGTTATTTTTATAATTAGTTCTTTTTCTTGTTTTGTTTATTTACCAAAAATTAATAAAACCAGAATTTGAAAATATGTTAAATGAAAATGAACAAATTAAACAATTGATTGAAAACAAAAAAAATATTTTGATTGTTTTTGGTGAACCAACTAATGGAGATGCGATTGGTAGTGCAGTGGCGCTAGCTTTATTTTTAGAAAAAATGGGTAAAAGAATTGATATTATTTCTGATGATTTTAACTTACCTAATAATTTTAAATTTTTAAATAAAGCTAAAGAAATAAAATCTGGTTTTGATTTTCTTCAAAAATTTGTCATTAGTGTGGACATTAATAAAACAGGCTTACAAGAATTAAGTTATGATGTTAAAGACAATAAACTCCGTATTTTTATTACTCCTAAACAAAGTTTTCTCAATCGAGAAAATATTCGTACTGCCCAATCTGATTTTAAATATGATTTAATTTTTGTAGTTGATACTCCAGATTTAGAATCATTAGGAAATATTTATGATAATAATACTGAATTATTTTATCAAAAACCAATTATTAATATTGATCATAAATCCAGTAATGAAAATTTTGGTCAAATCAATTTAATTGATATTACTCATACTTCTACAGCCGAAAGTATTTATCATTTAATTAAAGAAATAGGTCCTGAACAAATCAATCAAGAAATAGCTACTAGTTTATTAACTGGAATTATTAGTAAAACTAGAAGTTTCAAAAGTCAAAATATAAAACCACAAACTTTAAATACTGCCAGCGAACTCATCAATCTTGGAGCTGAACGAGAGCGTATTGTGCAAAATCTTTATCGTACCAAAACTATTGCTACTTTAAAACTTTGGGGAAGTGTTTTATCTCATCTACAAAATGATAACAATCTTAATCTAGCTTGGTCAGTAATTACTCGTGATGATTTTATCCGTTCTAATTCTACTCCTGAAGATTTATCAAATATTATTGAAGAACTTTTATCCAATTCTCCACAAATAAAACTTTTAGTTTTATTATATGAAAAAAATGAACAAATCCATGTTATTCTAGATACTAATAAAGAATATAATGCTTTGGAATTACTCCGACCATTCGGTCAAGTAAATGGTGATAAGCAACAAGCTAGAACTATTTTAGAAAATACTAATTTGAAACAAGCAGAAGAAAAAATAATTGAAACTATTAAAAAAACTGTGTCTTAAACACAGTTTTAATTTTTTTAAAAAAATTAAAAAACACAAATTACAACAAATTGATTATTACTAATTAAATTTAAATTCTATTTTATAAATAGTTTAAAACAAAACACCTCTAAAATTAGAAGTGTTTTTTATTTTATTGTTTTTAAAATTTCTTATTTATATCAATGGTCGACCATTCATTTCTGGAGGTTGTTCAATTTTCATAACTTTCAATATTGTAGGAGCAATATCTGCCAAAATTCCCACAGGTGACATTAAACTCAAATCTCCTTCTGGTGGATCTCCAGCTAAACCAGCTTGTCCTCGATATTGATTCCCCACAATAAAAAAAGGGACCGGATTAATGCTGTGCTCTTTGTCAATTTCACCAGTTTGTAAATTAGTTACTTCCTCAGCATTCCCATGATCAGCAGTAATAAACATCACTCCATCATGGGCTAATACATGATCAGAAATTTTACCAACACATTCATCAACTACTTCACAAGCTTCAATAGTAGCTTTGAGATCTCCACTATGACCAACCATATCCGGATTAGCAAAATTAACAACAATAAAATCATATTGATCAGATTCAATTGCTTTGATAACTTCTTTAGTAATTTCTCGCGCACTCATCTCTGGAGCATCTTTATAATTAGCAATTTTTTTAGAAGGAATAATTTTTCTATCTTCACCAGGAAAAGGTTCTTCGATTGTGCCATTCAAAAAGAAAGTAACATGAGCAAATTTTTGTGTTTCAGCAATATGAATTTGTTTCAATCCTGCTTTACTAATTACCTCAGCCAAAGAATTGTGTACTACCTGAGGAGGATAAGCTACTGCAACTGGCAGATCTTTTTCATATTCAGTCATAGTTACAAATTCTAATCCTTTTTTATAAGTTCTTTCAAATTTAGAAAAACCTGGCAAAATAATAGCTTTAGTTAATTGACGAGCGCGATCAGCTCGAAAATTAAAAAAGATTATTGCATCATCATCTTCAACTGTTACTACTGGATGATTCTCTTTACCAATAACTATAGGAACAAATTCTTCATCAAAAACTTCTTTAGCATAAGATTCTTCAATAGCTTTAAGAGGATCTTTATAATATTGTTCAGCTTTACCTTCAACAATCGCACGATAAGCCAAAGCTGTTCTTTCCCATTGATTATCTCGATCCATAGCATAAAATCTTCCTGAAATACTTGCTATTTTACCGCATTTAACTTCTTTTATCTTTTTTTGTAATTCTTCCATAGCATCAATACCAGAATTATAAATAGCATCACGACCATCCAAAATTACATGAATAAAAACATTTTTTACTTTTTGTTTACGAGCCATATCTAATAAAGCATGGAGGTGTTCTTGACTAGAATGCACGCGTCCGGGCCCAATCAAACCAATCAAATGAAGATTTTTACCATTTTCTTTTACTTTATCCATAGCTTTTAATAAAGCTTTGTTAGTAAAAAAACTTCCCTCAAAAATTTCTTTATTAATTCTAGGTAAACTTTGAAAATAAACTCTACCAGCGCCAATATTTAAATGACCGACTTCAGAATTTCCCATTTCTCCTGACATTAAACCAACCTCATTACCAGAAGCAAAAAGAGTCATGACAGGATATTCACTTAGAAATTTTTGAAAGTTTGGCAAATTGGCTTTAGTGATCGCATTACCATCATTATCTGGAGTCACTCCCCAACCATCAAGAATTGTTAATACAGTTATTTTTTTACTCATAAAATTAATATAATGCTCTTCCTGTCATCTCAGTCGGTTTTTCAATATTTAACATTTTTAATAAAGTAGGAGTTACATCTGCTAAAATACCATTTTTTAATTTTATATTTTTTAATTTTTTACTAATCAAAATAAATGGTACTAAATTCAAAGTATGTTCTGTCATTACTTCTCCAGTTTTTTCATTAATCATAATATCAGCATTGCCATGATCAGCAGTAATAATTACTTGACCATCACGAGCTAAAACTTCATCAACTATTTTTTTAACACATTCATCTACTGCATAAACCGCTTTTTTGGCAGCTTCTAAATTTCCAGTATGACCCACCATATCAGTATTAGCAAAATTAACACAATAAAAATCTAATTTATTTTCTTTCAAACAATTTAAAATTTCTTCCGTTACTAAATAAGCAGACATTTCTGGTTTTTCATCATAAGTTTTTACCAAAGGTGAATCTATTTTTATTCTAATTTCTCCATTAACTGGATCAGCATAACCACCATTTATAAAATAAGTTACATGAGCATATTTTTCTGACTCTGCAATATACACTTGTTTTTTATTTTTCAAAACCATAGGTAAAGTATTAGTGATCACATAAGATGGAAAAGCTGTTAAAATGCCGGGCAAATCTGGACCAAAATCACTCATAGCTACAAAACGAATATTTTGAGGAAGTTTCTTGCGCACAAAAGCACCTGGATTAATTTTTTCAAAATCTGGTTGAACAAATACTTTGGTTATTTGACGAGCTCGATCACTTCGAGCATTAAAAAAATAAATAACATCATTATCTTTAATTGTTGCCACTGGTTTGCCTTTTTCTAAAATTACTGTTGGACAAATATATTCATCAGTCTCACCACGATTATAAGATTGTGTCAAAGCTTCTTCAGCTGAATTAGCAGTACAACCTTTGCCCAAAACCATAGCTTCATAAGCTTGTTTTGTTCTATTCCAAAGTTTATTTCGATCCATAGCATAAAATCTTCCCATAATTGTAGCAATTTTTTCTCCATTATTCATATATTTACGAAGCTCTTGTAAAAAATCCACAGCTCCTTGTGGAGAAGAATCTCTCCCATCAGTAAAAAGATGTAAATAAACTTCTTTTTGTCCTTCTTGACGAAAATATTCTAGTAAAGCATAAAGATGATCTGGATAAGAATGAGCGCTATTACCATTAGTTAAAAGTCCCATAACATGTACAGCTTTTTTATATTTCTTAGCGTGAAATAAAGCTTCTTTAAAAGCTGTATTTTTGAAAAAAGTTCCATTTTCAATGGCTTCAGAAATAATAGATAAATCTTGTTTAATAATTCTACCAGCGCCAATATTTAAATGTCCAGCTTCAGAATTACCTTGTTGATCAGGAAAAAGACCTACAAATTCTCCATAGGTTTTTAGACGAGAATTAGGATATTTTTTCAAATAATTATAAATATTTGGCGCTGTCTCTGAATTAATAGCGCTAATTTTTTTATTCTTAGGAATAGCAAAACCATCTAAAATTATCAAAACAGTTGGACAACAAACTTGTTTTTTAATTTTTTTCATAATAAAAATTTTATATTACACATTATAACTTATATTTTCTTTTTTTTCAATTCACAATTATTTATAAAATACGAACCAAACTAATTGATTTAAATAAGTTCATTTTTATCAATTTAATTTATTAAATCTACACACTAAAATATTATTTATTAAAACAAAAACACTTCTAAATTTAGAAGCGCTTTTTAATTTTTTCTTAAATTTTGTTTGTTTATTTCACAACATTATTTTTTAATCTTCTTTTGAGATTCAAACTAGCGGCACAAGTAAGAGCAACAGCTACAGCATCGGCTGCATCATCAGGAGTAATTTTTTTCTTAAGTCTAAATTGCATTTGAATCATGCGCTGAATTTGACCTTTCTCAGCTCGACCATAACCAGTAATAGCTTGTTTTACTTGTAAAGGAGTATATTCTTCTACTGGTATTTTTAACTGCGCGACTGTCAAAAGTATCACTCCTCTCGCTTGTCCAACTTTTATTGCAGTGGTTACATTGCGAGCAAAAAATAAATCCTCTACACTAACTCTCGTTGGTTTATATTTTTTTATAACTTTTAATAATTCTAAATGTAATTCCACTAATCGTTCAACAAAAGGATCATTGATTTCTGTTTCAATACAACCACAAGCTACCAATTTCCATTCTCCACTAGAATTTTCTATCACTCCAAAGCCTGTTTTCCCAAAACCAGGATCAATACCAAGAATAATTTCTTTTTTATTTCTCTTTACCATATTTTATTTATCATTCACTTTATTTCTTAATTTTTTTGTTTGTTTTTTACTATTCCCCCTTACCTGTCTCACCGTAACTTTAGCGGAGGCGGAACAGAGGGTGTTGGTTCATCTCGCCAAAGGCGGAAGAGATTATTCCCCCTTGCCTATCTCGCTAAAGGCGGAGAAGATTTTTTATTCCCCCCTAGAGGGGGGTTGGGGGGTATTGGTCGGTATTAAAAGTTTATTGTTTATAGATTTTGCCTTGAATAGATTCCCGCCAGAGTTTATCCTCACGTAGGTGGGGACGGGAATGACAAGAAAAGAACGGGAATGACAAAGGAAGTTTTTTTATTCCCCCCTTGCCTGTCTTTTTGCTATTCCCCCCTAGAGGGGGGTGAAGGGGGGTGTTGGTCAGTCTCGCCGTAGCTTTAGCGAAGGCGGAACCTGTCTCGCCGTAACTTTAGCGAAGGCGGAACCTGTCTCGCTGAAGGTGAAAAAGACTATTCCCCCCTTGAGGGGGGTTGGGAGGTGTTGGCTCGTCTCGTTAAAGGCGGAAAGATATTATCTCATAATAAATTGCCAACACCCCTCTTTCCGCCTTTGGCGAGACAAGTATCTCCCCTCAAGGGGAGAATTTACCTGTCATTCCCGTGACTGTGTGTCGCCGTAGCTTTAGCGAAGACGGAGAGGTGTTGGCAAACACAATTGTCATTCCCGCGTAAGCGGGAATCCAATAAAATAAAATTACAAAAACAAAAATCTACACAAAATGAAAATCTAATTTACTTTTTAAAAATCTCATTTCACCAAAATATTTACTCTTCATTTGTATATACCGCGCGCACATCATCCAATTCATCCAAAATATTATAAAGATTTTCTACTTTAGCTGAAGTTTCTTCATCAAGAGAAACTGTCTCTTTGGCAATCCATTCCAAAACAGATTCATCTGGTTCTATTCCTAACTTATCTACAACTTCAGACATTTTTTGAAAATCCTCTCTAGCACTAAAAAGTTCTACTCCGTTTTCATCTTCTTTAATATCCAATACTCCAGCATCCAACAATTCAAGCTGAGCCTTTTCCCAATCTTTGATCAAAGTTTTTTTATCAGTTGTAAAACGAATTACACCTTTTTGTTCAAATTGCCATTTAACACTTCCTTGTCCACCCATTGTTCCACCATTTTTAGTAAAAGCATTTTTTACTTCAGCCACTGTACGATTATTATTATCAGTCAAAACTTCAACCAAAAAAGCTACTCCATTTGGTCCAAAACCTTCATACAACAATTCTTGATAAACCGTTCCTTCGCTATCCTCACCAGTTCCACGCTTAATTGCTCGATCAATATTATCTTTGGGCATATTAACTGCTTTGGCTTTATCTATTGCCAATCGCAAAGAAAAATTCATCATTGGATCTCCCCCTCCTTGTTGAGCAACAACAGAAATCATTCTTGACATTTTAGTAAAAATATTAGATCGAGCTTTATCTGCTTTTCCTTTTTTGGCTTGTATATTATGCCATTTAGAATGACCACTCATAATTTATAAATTATTAAAATTATAAAATCTAAATTTAAAAACCATTCATTTAAATTATTTTACAATTTCTTTTTTAAAAAATCAAGTATTAAAAAACTCAAAATTCCTACCAAATTATTTATTTAGTTTTCAATTTGATACAATCAAACAAAACTTTTATATATTTAAATATCCAGATCTTTATTTCTTATAAATCAACTTGCAAACCTAAACATTTCCTTGATATAATAAATAAAACTTTTATAATTTTAACAAAGAAAAAAAGCAGTTTATAGACATGCTAAGGTCTGT
>JAAZJX010000090.1 GCA_012800155.1 Candidatus Magasanikiibacteriota bacterium | reverse complement strand
AGAGTTCACAGCCGCCGATACGCTGCTTACCGCTTCGGCGCTGCGGGGTATATCTATCGGCATGCCGGCTTTTGCGGTCTGCGAACTGCTTTCCCGCACCTTCTATTCCCGCGGACAGACGACAGTTCCGATGCTGGCATCGGTATGCGGCATCGCCGCTAATTTTGCGGTTTCCTGCCTGCTGATTTTCGGTTTTGAGCTTGGAATGGGGGCGGTGGGAGCTGCGGTAGCCGCAGGACAATGGGCAACGGCGATTGTGCTGCTTACAGCCTCGGCGCTGCGGATCAAAGGATTGTTCACGCCCCGTTTCGTCCTTAGCTGTCTCGGACTTGCCGCATCTGCAGCTCTTTCGGGGGCGGTTATGGAAACAGTGCGCAGACTTATTGGTTCAGATCCCGGGAGTGCTTCAAAGATTGTTAATTTTTCTATAATCTGCGCCGTGTTCGCCGCGGGTGCGGTCATATATGCGGTACCGTGCCTTGCCGGATTTACTGTATTAAGAAGTAAAACTCGCGACAATTCAACGGAAGAAGGTAATAAACGTTGAAAAACAACGAAAACGAAAAGCAAATACCTGTAGAATCAGAGGAGCCGGTTGTTCAGGCAGCGGACGAGACTCCGGATGTACAGGTTTATGAAGCCGCTCCTCCGGATAATCAGACTTCGGAAGCGCCTGCCGCAGCCGAAACGCCTCCCGGAGAAACCGCAGCCGATAATACGCCCTCCGAAGCTGCAGCTGTCGCCGAAAGTGCCGCTCCGTCCCGTCAAGGCAGCGGAACAGCGGCAGCGGTGCCCAAGAGCAGATATGGAATGCTGCGCGGTCTTGTCGGCTCAAGTATAATACTGAGAGTCATTTCGGCACTTACCGATCTAATTTACAGGTGTGCCTCCGACGGGCTTTTCGGCTGGATATTCACCGGCTACGACCGGTTATGCGACAAAGTGCGCGAGAGTATGGTTATGAAATGGCTGGCTTCTCTCGAGGTGTCACGTCTGACTGTTCCCGTAAAGCGGGTTTTTATGCGCGGTTTCGAGGACTCCTACATACTCGGCAGACTCCGCAAAAGTTTGAAGTCGCTGCTGACCTGTCAGCTGTATGTTTACGGGGTGTTTCTGATATCTTTCGGACTGTACTCGGTGGCGGCGTGGCTGTTGTCCAGGTATGCATTTAACATCGAGGGTCTGGAACCGCTTGATCTTCTATGCGGATTCTGGATGGTGGTAATGGGAATTCCCCTGCTGACCGTCCACATACCGCTCGGTAAAGCGCTTGCCGAATCGCGGGCTGCCGGCTTTCTGCTCTTCGGAATGCTCGGCATACGGCGCAGTTCGGTCGATATCGGCGAGGCGTCACAGCCGGTAAGCAATATCGCCTTTATTGCCGGTATGCTTTTCGGGCTTCTGACCTTCGCGGTTTCCCCGCTGTACATGATTGCCGCGTTTGCAGCTGTCATTATTCTCCTTATAGTGCTTAAAATACCCGAGGCAGGAGTACTGCTGTTGTT
>JAAZJX010000082.1 GCA_012800155.1 Candidatus Magasanikiibacteriota bacterium | reverse complement strand
TCTGTAATAAATTCATAGAAGCCCATGAAGGCCATGTCTGGGCACATAGTCAAGGCTTAGGTAAAGGTAGTGAATTTGGATTCTGGATACCAAATAAAAGACAAATAAAGAAAAAAGCTGAATAAATGAATTATTTGTTATTCCCACTCACTTTTTGTCATTCCCGCTCTTTTCTTGTCATTCCTGTCCCTGTCTGTTTTCTTTTGTCATTCTCGTTCCTGTCTGTTTTCTTTTGTCATTCCCGTTCTTTTCTTGTCATTCCCGTTCTTTTCTTGTCATTCCCGCGAAAGCGGGAATCTATTCAAAACAAGAATTTATAAACAATTAACTTATAATACCAACCAACACCCCCCTTCACCCCCCTCTCTAGGGGGAATAATAAGAATCTGCCTTCGCTAAAGCTACGGCGAGACAGGTTCCGCCTTCGCTAAAGCTACGGCGAGACAAGCAAGGGGGGAATGATTTCCTTTATCTTTTTAGCGAGACGAGCAAGAGGAAATTAATAGTGAAGAATAAGAAGTGAGTGGAAATATATACAAAAGTAGAATTTAGATATTTTAATTTATCTAATATCAAACTGATCAATATTTCTTTTTTATTTTCTTTTATAAGAAAAAATTTGCCTAAATCTAAAAAAATCTGTATTATATATAAACTAATAATAAATTAATTTTTAAAATATGTTTCAAAAAAGCAGTTCTAAAAAAGATGAATATACATCAAATGTAAATTATGATAATAATGATAATGTTGAGACAGTTGTTGGTCCTTCAGTAAATGTAGAAGGAGATTTTTCTTCTGAAGGAAATATTGTAGTTAAAGGTACTGTTTCAGGAAGTGTGAATACTAGTAAATTATTGACTGTAGAAGATGGCGCAAAAATTTTTGCTAATGTAAAAGCAGGTAATGCTCATATTTCTGGAAGTGTAAAAGGTAATGTTAAAGTAGTAGATCGTTTGGATTTGAGTTCTACTGCTCAAATTTTAGGTGATATAGTTTGTAAAGTATTGACTGTAGAATCAGGGGCTTTGATACAAGGTAAAGTTTCAATGAAAGGTTTAGAGATTGAAGAAAAACAAACAAAAAAAACATCTTCTCTTAAATCTAAAGTAAAAGATTTGGTTGAAGATAATGATGAAGGTGAAACAGTTTAAGATTTTAAAAAACAGTAGTCTAAGTAGATCTTTAATAATTTTGATTATTGATTGTCTATTTGATACTGGTTTTTTTAACTAATTAATTTAATTGGTGTATTGATTTGTGTTTTATGTATGTCTATCTTTACGATGATTTTTTGAGACAAAAGAAATATGATTTATTAGTCAAAGCTATGGAAACTCGTTTGACAGATTTTGGTATTGCTGGTAAAATTATTCGTTTACAAAATTTTACTAATGCCAAAGCAGTGATTGATGATGAAATAAATCGAGGAGCAAAAACAATAGTCATAGTTGGCAATGACCGAACTTTTGGCAATGTTCTTTCCCGAGCAGCAACTTGTGGAATTTTATTTGGTTTTTTGCCGGTTGGTCCAGATAATTCAATAGCTGAAGTGTTAGGTATTCCTGTAGGAGAAAAGGCTTGTGATATTTTGGCACAAAGAAGAAAAATAAAATTAGATACAGGTTGGTTTAATAATCGTTATTTTGTTTCTCGTTTACATATTTTACCTAGTAAAATTACGATTGAATATGATGAAAAATTTAAAGTCTCTACGAATTATAAAAGTGAATTAATAATTTGCAATTTACAGCCATTTAGTTGGAAAGGTGAGAAACAGGAATACATGATTCACCCTCAAGATGGAAAATTGGAAGCTTTTTTATTACCAATAACTAAAAAAAGTTTATTTGGAAAATATAAATATGAAGAACCTAGTGTTTTTCCTTTTGAAGAAATGATTGTGTCAGCTAAAACTCCTTTTGTGGTTGATGCTGATGGTAAAATTTCCAAAGAAACAAAAATAAAAATTCGTTTAGCGAAAAAGAGAGTAGAGATGATTGTAGGAAAAGAAAGAAAGTTTTAAAATATTGATTAAACAATTTATTATAAATTATCTTGATTGAAGATTGATAAAATTGATTAAGCGCGGGTGGTGAAATGGTATACACGCTACCTTGAGGTGGTAGTGCCGAAAGGCGTGGAGGTTCAAGTCCTCTTCCGCGCACTAAGTGCCAAACATGATTTAATCATGTTTTTTGGTATTTATTTTTTTATTTGTTTTTTTATTTCTTTTTGAAGAGGTATTGACAAATTTAACTGTCATTCCTGTGGCTGTGTGTCGCTGAAGCTATAGCGAGACAAGCCAACACCCCCCTTCACCTCCCTTCCGCCTTCAGCGAGACAGGTCCGCCTTCGCTAAAGCTACGGCGAGACAGGCAAGGGGGGAATAGTTTTTTTGTTATTTTGATGAGATAAACAAAGTGGAATAGTTTTTCTTTCGCTTTCGGTGAAATATATAAGGGGAAATTAAAAAAATAACAAAGAGGATTTTGCGAAAATGATTAAAGAGGTTTTGAGAAGATTAATAAATGAGAGAAATATTAAATCTTGACAAACGAAGTTTTTTTTGTTATACTTTTTTAGCTCATTGCATAATGGATAATCGCCCAACTTTGTTCTTCGGACTTCGTTATGTAAACTCTATTTTTTAGAAAATATAGAAGTTTGCTTGTCGTAGTTCGGAGAACATTGATGGGAGGAAAGTCCGAACTCTAAGCTTCATTGCGTTACATCGGATAAATTATTTATTTTAAAGAGTAAATTAGTTTACCAGATGTAGCGTAGTGGAGTACTGGTAATGGATAACATCCATCAGTGTATTAGTGATAATACATTCGGGATAGCGCCACAGAGACAATACTAACGAGAAGACGAATTTATTCGTAAGCTTGTAAAAGGTGAAAAGTGTATGGAGGTTTTTGCTCTCGAGTCAAAAGCTACTGTACTCTCCGATATTATAAAGTATCGGAGTGGCAAGCCCTACCTAGAGAAAGAGCAGCGCGGTTCCGCTTTGTTATGTCAAGATAAACTAGTTTTATAAATAATATTGGTTTACATGGTATAATGAAGTGGAACCGTGAAAAGTTCGCTCGTTTGAGTTTATTAGTAATAATAAACCTAGATAAATGATTATCCCGGTTAAGTTCTTTGAACTATACCGGACAAAATTCGGCTTATAATTATGTAATGAGTATAAAAAATCCGCTAAAGAGCGGGTTTTTTGTTAAAAAATTTAGTGATTGACCAAAGTTCGTTTTTAAGTTATTATATTTATATAAAGATACTTGATTGATTATTAAATTTTTTAATCAATAAAGTTAATTGTTTTTATGAAAAGATCAGAAATTATTCTCATGGTGCTACAAGTGCCAATAGATTTTTTATTACTTATTTTGGCTGGAATTTCAGCTTATTATTTGCGTTTTAGTGAATGGGCAGTAGCTTTGCGTCCGGTAATATTTGAGATGTCAATTATTAATTTTTTAAATATAATAACTTTGGTGAGTTTGATTTGGATAATTATATTTGCGATTTTTGGACTTTATTCTACGGATCAGAATAGAAAATTAGCTAGTGATTTAGTTAAAGTAATTTTAGCTTGTTCGGTTGGTTTAGGAATAATTGCTATTTATGTGATGTTTGCTTTACAACAATTTGATTCTCGTTTTTTAGTAGTAACTGGTTGGGGATTTGCAATTGTTTATATTTGTTTGGGAAGAATTTTAATGCGTGGTTTCAAAGGTATTTTATATAGACTTGGATTAGGTTTGCGTCGAATTGTTGTGATTGGAGATAAAAAAGATGCTAAAGAAGTAGCTGAAATTTTATCTGAAAGAAAAAGTTTGGGATATAAAGTAGTTGGTCAATTTGCTAATTTTAATAAACAAAGCGCGAAAGAAATTAGTAAATTAAAAATTGATGAATTAATCTTTTTTGCTCCTAGAGTCAATGAAAATGAAACTTTGTCAGCAATTTCTTTTTGTGAAGAAAATCATAAAGTTTTTAAATATCCAGCAGATCTTTTTTCCACTTATTCTACTAATGTTTCTATTTCAGCTTTGGCCGGAGTACCAATAGTTGAATTGCGTCGTACACCTTTGGATGGTTGGGGGAGAGTATTAAAAAGATTGTTTGATATTATTATGAGTATTATTGTTATTATTTTATCTAGTCCTTTGACTTTGCTTTCTGCTTTAATTATTTTGTTTGAGACTGGTCGACCAATAATTTATAAAAATGAAAGGGTAGGACTTAGAGGTAAAAAGTTTTTTACTTTTAAATTTAGATCAATGTATCAAAAAGATTCTACTGGTGTTCAATTTGGTGAAAGTGGAATGAAAGCTGAAGAAAAAGAAAAAGAATTAATTAAAACAAGTAGTATTAAACAGGGTCCAATTTATAAAATAAAAAATGATCCTCGAGTAACACCTTTTGGAAAATTTATTCGTCGTTGGAGTATAGATGAATTTCCTCAATTTTTTAATGTTTTGTTGGGAGAGATGAGTATTGTTGGTCCGCGTCCGCATCAGCCTAGAGAAGTTGAAAAATATGAACAATCTCATCGTAAAGTTTTTACATTGAAACCAGGGATTACCGGGTTGGCGCAAATTTCTGGAAGAAGTAATTTATCTTTTGAAGAAGAAATTAAATTAGATATTTTTTATATAGAAAAATGGAGTTTGCTTTTGGATTTTATTATTTTTATCAAAACACCGTTTGTGGTTTTGCGACGAAGAGGAGCGCTTTAATTATTTAAAATAGAACATAAATAAAACTAATTAAATGAATTTAAATATTTTTTTATAATTTATTTGATTCTTCAAATTAATGTTTTATTTATATTAAATAGTAAAATTAGTATTATTATTTATGAAGATTGCTTTGGTACATGATTATCTTTCTCAGGATGGAGGGGCAGAGAGAGTATTAAGAGCCTTTCATGAAGTATGGCCGGAAGCGCCAATTTTTGTGTTGTTTTATGATAAAAATAAAGTAGCAGGATTTGAAAATGCAAAAATAAAAGAATCTTTTATTAGTAAATTGCCAATGAGTAAGAAAAAATATCAATGGTATTTACCTTTTATGCCTTTGGCTAATGAAAGACACAATTTACATAATTTTGATATTGTTTTATCTTCCACTTCAGCCTTTGCTAAAGGAATTTTAACTCGTCCTAACACTCTTCATATTTCTTATTGTCATACTCCTACTCGTTATCTATGGACAGATACTCATGAATATATTGAAGATTTAAAATATAATCGTTTGATAAAATCTTTATTACCTCGCTTAATTCATTATTTGCGAATGTGGGATAAAATGAGTGTTGATCGAGTAGATGATTTTATTGCTAATTCATACACTGTAAAAGGAAGAATTCAAAAATATTATCGTCGTGATAGTGATGTTATTTATCCTCCAGCAGAAATAAGTCAATTTAAAATTGCTGATCAAGTGGGTGATTATTTTTTGGCAGGAGGAAGATTAGTTCCATATAAAAAATTTGATTTATTAGTCAAAGCTTTCAATCGTTTGGGTTATAAACTTAAAATTTTTGGTACTGGAC
>JAAZJX010000081.1 GCA_012800155.1 Candidatus Magasanikiibacteriota bacterium | reverse complement strand
TTTGGAATAAGCCAAAATTCGCGCGTAAAAGCAATTATGTGATTACGCTGGATAGAATCACAGATAAAAAAATAGTTGAAAAAATACTAAAACATTCCGGATTTAAAGATCAAATAAAGGAATGGCAGGAGCTTGGTATCGTTGACGGCAAATTCAAAGTTAAAGACATTGGAGATAAGAAATATGAACATTTGCCGATAGATACAAAGTATTTTAAGGATTTAGAACTTGAAATTTTGTCTTTGTTTGATGATTTAGACAATCAGTTAGACGGCTGGCTGATAAAAAGCGAGAACTATCAAGCATTAAATACAATACTACCGAAATTCAAAGAAAAAGTGCAAACAATTTATATTGATCCGCCATTTAATCTTGATTCTTCTGATCAATTCCTATATCGCACAAATTATAAAGATTCAAACTGGGCGACACTTTTAGAAAATCGTTTGAAAATAGCAAAATATTTTTTAGATACAAAAGGAAGTATTTTTCTCCGTTGTGACTATAATGGCAATTGGATTGTGAGACCGATAATGGACGAAATTTTTAATTATCAAAATGAAATAATTGTTAGTAAGTCAGCAAAATTAACAGAACAGATCAATAAATATCACAGTGGTCACGATTCTTTGTTCTTCTATTCTAACACTGATCAATTTACATTTTCTACTGCGACAAAAAAGAGAGATAATCCAAAATGGAGGGGAATGCACTTGCCAGGCATTCGATGGTCGCCGTTACCAGATAATTATGTAAAACTTTTTTCAAAAGAAAATTTAAAAGAAAAGAATGGAAAAATAGTTACTAGAGCACGAATAATACTTGGAAAAGAATTATTACCGCCTGATGGTCGTCATTGGGCCCTAAGTCAACAATCCGTTTTTGAATTAGAAAAAGAAGGCAAAATACAATGGAGTGATAATGGTGAGCCACAAACCGAAGAAACAGATACGCAGAAACTAACTGATAACTGGACTGATTGGGTTGGGTATTCTTCAACTTGGGGATTTACAACGGAAAATCATGAAAAAGTTATCGAAAGGGCAATTATCACTTCATCTCTTAATAATCGTGAAATTGTGGGCGATTTTTTCCTTGGTTCAGGAACAACAGCAGCAGTAGGACATAAAATGGGAAAAAAATGGTTTGGCGTTGAAATGGGAGAGCATTTTTATTCTAAAGCATTACCCAGGATGAAAGAAGTTCTTGCCGGCGTTGGGGATCATGAGCCAACTGGAATATCTAAAGAATATAATTGGCAAGGTGGTGGATTTTTCAAGTATTACGAGCTTGAGCAATATGAGGACGCTTTAAAAAATTGTAAATATGGCAACGGCGATTTGTTTAGTAAGACAAGCGATAAAGCATATCAGGATTATGTATTTATGAAAGATGAAAAAATGCTTTCAGCTTTGGAAATAGATTATAAGAACAAAAAAGTGAAGGTGGATTTGAACAAGCTTTATCCCGATATTGATATTGCGGAAACGCTATCAAACCTAACAGGAAAATGGATTAAGGCCATAAAAGACGGCGAGGTGGAATTTACCGACGGAAGCAAGATAAACACGAAAGAATTGGACTACAAGCTTATTAAGCCCCTAATCTGGTGGGAATAACCCTGTGAGATATATGAGTTATTAT
>JAAZJX010000080.1 GCA_012800155.1 Candidatus Magasanikiibacteriota bacterium | reverse complement strand
TCCGCCTTCGCTAAAGCTACGGCGAGACAGGTCCGCCTTCGCTAAAGCTACGGCGAGACAGGCAAGAAGGGATTTAATAAAATAAATTAAAATTAATGTTTTATTAAATTTAAGTGGTTTTGATTAAATTTTTATATAATAACTCCTCAAGAAGAAAGTTTTGTGTTAAAATATGATTATGAATTTACACACTCCTTTGGTAAAAATTAATCATATTAGTAAATCATTAGGTACTAAGTTAAAAAAACTTGGTCTTTTAACTGTTCAAGATTTATTATTTTTTTTACCTTTTCGTTATGAAGATTATAGTCAAGTAAGAGAAATAGATAGTTTGTCAGCAGGTGAGCAAGTAAGTATTCGTGGTAGAGTAGAAGTGATCAAGAGTCGTCGATCTTGGAAAAGTAAAAAATTGATTACTGAAGCAGTTGTAGCTGATGAAAGTGGAAGATTGCCAATAATATGGTTTGGACAAACTTTTATTACTAAAATTTTGAATCCAGGAGCAATAGTTTATTTATCTGGAAAAGTAACTGATAGTAAAATTGGTTTACAAATGGTTAATCCAGCTTATGAAAAGGAATCAGCTCAAAAAGCTAGAGGAGAAGTAGAACTTACTCATACTGGTAGAATTGTACCGATGTATCATTTGACATCAGGAATTACACAAAAACAAATTCGTTTTTTAGTTAGTCAAATTATTTATTTAGCTGAAGAAATAAAGGAATGGATTCCAGATAATATTTTGGAACGAGCAGATTTAATACCATTGTCTGAAGCAATGCGAGGAATTCATTTTCCGATTGATGATACAGATTTACAGCAAGCTATAAAAAGATTAAAATTCGGTGAATTATATATACTTCAATTACGCGCAGAGATGGTGCGTCAGACTTTGAAAAGATTTTCAGCAGAAAGGATTGTTTTTCAAGAAAAAGAAATTAAAAACTTTGTAAACAGTTTGCCATTTCATCTTACTCAAGCTCAACGAATAGCTGCTTGGGAAATTTTATGTGATATGGAAAAAGATGAACCAATGAATAGACTGTTAGAAGGTGATGTGGGTTCAGGAAAAACAGTGGTAGCAGCTTTGGCTTTGTATAATTCAGCTTTGAATGATTTTCAAGGTGTTTTGATGGCACCAACAGAAATACTTAGTAGACAACATTATGATTCTTTAAATAAATTATTAGGTGATAAATTGCGTATTGCTTTATTGACACATTCTCAATTTTTAATTTCCAATTTTCAATTTTCAAACAAAGCTAAAATTTCCAATGATAAAATTTCTAAACCACAAGTAATAAAAGCAATTAAAAATGGTGAAGTAGATATTATTATTGGCACTCATGCTTTGTTATCAGAAAAAGTAGAGTTTAATAAATTAGGTTTAGTAATTGTGGATGAACAGCATCGGTTTGGAGTTGAACAGAGGAAAACTATAAAAGAAAAAACTAATAATTCAAAAATTTTACCTCATTTTCTTAGTATGACTGCTACACCGATTCCTCGTTCTTTTGCTCTTACTTTATATGGAGATTTAGATCTATCTATTATTAATGAAATGCCAGCTGAGAGAAAAATTATTAAAACTAGAGTAGTAGAATCATATAATCGTGCTAAAGCTTATGATTTTATTCGTAATCAAGTAAAAAAAGGCAGACAGGTTTTTGTTATTTGTCCACTTATTAGTCAAAAGTCTATAAAGTCAGAAAGTCAAAAGTTTACTGAAAATTATTTAGAAATATTGAATTATCCAGATAATGATTTTATAAATTTTGATGAGAAAAAAACTGTAATGAGTGAATATGAAAGATTATCTAAACAAATTTTTCCTGATTTAGCTGTGGGTTATTTACATGGTAAATTAAAAGCAAAAGAAAAAGAAGAGGTTATGAATAAATTTTCTAGTGGGGAATTAGATATTTTAGTTTCTACTTCGGTAGTAGAAGTAGGTGTAAATATTCCTAATGCTAGTGTAATGATGATTGAAGGCGCTGAAAGATTTGGTTTGGCTCAATTACATCAATTTCGAGGTCGAGTAGGTCGGAGCAATCATCAATCTTATTGCTTTGTGTTTACTGATACAGATAATGAAAAAGCTTTGGAAAGATTGCATTTTTTTGAAAACAATCATGATGGTTTCAAAGTAGCAGAATATGATCTTCAAACTCGCGGTCCAGGAGAAGTATATGGCACTAATCAAAGTGGAGTATTGAGTTTTCGTTTGGCGTCTATGAAAGATACGGAATTGATAAAATTATCTCGTGATTTAGCAAAAGGAACAAATTTTGAAGAAAATAAGATCTTAAAAGAAAAAGTAAAAGAATGGGAAAGAGGAGTGCATTTGGAGTAAATAAAATAATAAAATTATTATTGTGTTAGTGATTTTTTGATATTAAAATATTTTTATGAAGAACAAGGAACTCCCGTAAAAATATTGTTTGGATCATTAGACTCACATTCACTTTCTGTCATATTTCCCAATTCTTCTACATTATTCCCGATTATCTTTATACAGCATGATCTATGTGCTGATGATTCGGATGCTGATGAATTTGGATGTTAAGTGGTTTTGGATGGATATTTTTTATTATCAACATTTTCACATTCTCCTAAATATTCAAAATGCATACCATCAGTTCTATGGACTTTTGGAGGAGCACTCCAACCCCAACCTCCCCAACGAAAGTTATTTCTTTCAAATATTTTTATCCATTCGTCAGGCCAAATTGACCAAGGATCTGTACCATTATTAAAATTATTAAAACAGCTTTCAAGTTTTTTATCTAGTCTGTCATACATTTTATATGGGTCATCCGGCTTTAATTTTTTTAGGTTTTCTAGTCCTCTTTTATATATTGGACACCATTTTTCAATTGTATCTCCTTTTTTTGATTTTGATAGTGGAGTTTTAAAATCCCAATTACTTCTAGTCATAAAATCAACTGCTAAACCATTGACATGCATGTCATAAGTAATTTTTTTAAGTGGTTCTCCGTTTTTTCTAGAATATCCTACACCATTGCCAATTTTTTGAGAAACTAAACCTGCTCCATCTTGTATTCCAGCGAGATCTGGTACTTCTTTATTTTTAAAATCTTTCATGTAATGGAGAATACCTTTTATTTCAGGATCATCACTGGCTAAGATTTCGTCAGAGACTTTTTCCCAAGCACTAGCACTATATTTATTCACCTGTACTTTGAATAAATTAAACATTTCAACAGTTTCTAATTCTGGTTTTTTTCCAATTTCTAAATGAAATTTTTCCATTAGACATTGTTCATTAACAGTTTTACCAGAAATACTGTCTTCACCTTCAGCATATGTTACTGTAGATTCTAGATTAAAATATTGAGTTTCTAAAGCTTTAAATCCAACTAAATAAGGATTAATAGTATAGAGAATTGTATAAGAACCAACTGCTATTAATAATCCTATTATAGATTGTCCAATTCTTTTTTGAGCTGCTTTTATTTTGTCTGGCGAACCACCTGATATCATCCATTGAATACCAGCAACTATTATCATAAAAACAGCTAAGATACTAATAGCTATAACAGAATACTTGTAAACAGCTACAAGATATTGTTGAAAGAAATCAGTTTGAATAAATGTTTTTCCATCTTTTTTTGTTATTTTAAGTCCACCTGTAAAGTTTAATCCAGGTATGCGTATTTGTAGAGTAGGTTGAGCTACCATTCTGTCTATTTCATTGACTGTTAAGGAGACAGGAGTAGCTGTGTTGTTGGATGTATTATTTAAATTTGTAATAGAACCTGTTTCGTAAATTTCAGAAATTTTTTCAAACATTAAATTATGACCTTCTTGATTCATGTGTAATCCATCTGTCATAGCATAAAAAGGATTCATTTTATATTCATCAGCACTATCTTTAATAATAGAATAAATATCTACAAAATAATCAATTCCTTCTGGTTTCCCTTTTAGCCATTCGTGATTTTTAATAATATTATCACCCCATGTTTGAGTCCAATCTCCATATTTTCCAAAAGGTTGGGCACTTATAACTATAACAGTTATATTTTCTTTTTCAGCATCTCGAAATATTTCAATTAAATCGTCTTGGCTTGGTTTTAATTCTTTGGCTAATCCATTTAAACCAGCATAGATGATTAATTCACTAAAACCTTTTCCTTTGACATTGTCATTGAATTGATTTTTGAAATATTTAGTAGTTTGTCCACCTTTTGCAAAACATTCAAAGTTTTTATCAGGATAAGCTTCTCTAAGCTGGATTACAAAACCCTTCCTATAAGATAATTCTTTACAGCCATGATAAAAACTAGAAGAACCAATTATTGCAACTTTCGGTTTGTTAGCAGAGACCTGTTGAGGAAATATTATGAATAAGATTAAAAAAATAATTGTAAGTAGAATTTTCTTCATATTATTTTATTTTTTATCACCAAAAAGATTATTAAGTTCACTAACTAAATCATTGGTAGAATTTATTTGTTTATTATTCAAAAATATTGTTGGTATATTTTTGATACCAAGCAACTGAGCAAGAATTTTATTTCTTTCTAAATAATTTGAAGTTTCTTCATTTTTAAGACATTTTTCAAATTTTCTGGTATTTAAATCTAATTTATTGACAATAGCATTGAGTATAGAAGGGGATAATATTTTTTCATTTTCAAAAACAAATATTTGGAATGGCCAAAATTGTTTTTGTTTACTGGCACAATAAGCGTATTGATGAGCTAAAATTTTGTTTTCATCAAAATTATTTAAGAGAGTATTTTTCCAAACCAATTTAATTTGAGTAGGGTATTTTTTTAAAAGATTTTGGAAAAAAGCTAAATGTTTTTTACATTCGGTGCAATTATAATCTTCAAAAACTATAATTGTGGTAGTAGCTTTTATGTTTCCATAAATAGGATCTTGAGAGTAAATAGGAATATGGAAATTTTTTACCATTTTTGCTTTTTCATATACAGAATCACTAGGTAATAAAGGTTTAAATTGGTAAATCAAAAAAACTAATAATCCTAAAGATAAAATTATTACAGGTAAGAAAATTAGCCAAAGATATTTTTTAGGAATCATAATTTAATAGTTAATAATCCAGTTTGATTTTTATCAGTAAAGTATAACATTTTTTCATCTGCACTAATAGAAATAGTATCAATAGTATAATTTTTATTACCAGTAGAAATTTCAGTTTTGGTACCAGTTTTTAGATCAATTTTATAAATATTATCATATATGTTGTCAGCAATAGAAGGAGCAAAACCACTACCGATTGGCAATGTTCTAGGAACAGCGCAGTAAATAAAACGACTATCAGCAAAAGTACATTTATTTGTCCAAGTATTTATTTCTAATGAAGTTCTGTTGTATCCCATATTATTGACTCCTGTGTCAGTAATCCATAATTCTGGTTTGAAATCATTATTTGCATTATAGACACTATAAAGTAATTTGTCACCAGTTGGCGACCATTTTGTTTCTAATCCATAACCTTCTACAATAATGGAAGGAAAATTTTCATTATTTTGTCCAATAAATAAAACTTGCTGTCTATCTTCACCAAGTGGTTCACCAGTTAGAGACATGGCTACAAATTGTCTGGTAGGGGACCAATCTACAATTACTTTGTGAGCATTTTCTCCCATATGTTCTATATAAGAAACATTTTTACCATCAGGGTCAGAAGTTATTAACCAACGATTTTCTGGAGCTAATCCAATACTTTTGGCAGCTATTTTGTCACTTTGGCTGGAAAAAGAAAAATCTTCCCAATAAGCTGGTAAAGTAACTTGTTTATTAGTATTGAAATTATAATAAATATTGGAACCATCAGGATATTCAAGAATAGCTTCATCTGAAGTAGGTGCCCAATTTATATTACTTATATTATAAAATATTTTATCACTCATTGAAGCTATTGATCCATCTTTTAAAACACGATAAAATTTTCCATCACTTTCATTATAAAAGTTAATATTACCTGAATTATCAATTTTAACACCTGATACAGGAGAATCTATTTGTCTGGTTACCGCATCTGGAGTAGTTATTTCAGTATAAATTTGACCAGATTCTGGTAAAGTTTCAAATTGTTCAGTAGGAGTAATATCTGTGCTTTCTCCGGCAGTTGGAAGTTGTTCTCCTATTTGACTAGTCGGAATTGTGTCTTCTGGTAGAGTAGTGGTGGGAACAGGTTTTTTATAAAAAAATACTCTATACAAAAGGTAACCAAGAATAATACAAATTAGGATAAATATTATAGCAATTAGTAGGCGTTTTTTTTTCTCAGTCATATTTTTAATTATTAGATTAAAATAAAGATTGATTAATTAATTCATTTATTTGAGCTTCCATTTGATTTATTTTTTTATTACTTTCTTGTTGTATTTTTTGTATTTCTTTTTGATTGTTAGCTATTTTTTTATCAACTTCTTTTATTTTTTTATTTAATTCTTTTATCTTTTTTCTTATTTCAGCAATTTTTTTTAAATAATCTCCTATAAATCTTGAAGCT
>JAAZJX010000079.1 GCA_012800155.1 Candidatus Magasanikiibacteriota bacterium | reverse complement strand
GTTTCTTTCATTCCGCGAGTGGTAAGAGCTGGAGTGCCTAGACGAATACCAGACGGATCAAAAGGTGAACGCGGATCATCAGGAATCATATTTTTATTAACTGTAATACCAGCTTTATCAAGCGCTGCTTCAGCCTGTTTACCTGTAACACCTTTGGGAGTAACATCAATTAATAATAAATGATTGTCAGTACCTCCAAAACAAAGTTTATAACCAAGTTCAAGAAACTTTTTTTCTAAAATTTTAGCATTGATTTTAATTTGTTTAGTATATTCTTTGAATTCTGGTTCTAAAGCTTCTTTGAAAGCAATAGCTTTTCCAGCAATATTATTTTCATGTGGTCCACCTTGAAAACCTGGAAAAACAGCTTTATCTATTTGTTTAGCAAATTTTTCTTTACACATAATCATTCCACCTCGTGGTCCGCGCAAAGTTTTATGAGTAGTAGTTGTAACTACATCAAAGATTGGTACAGGATTATTCATTTGTCCACCAGCAATTAGTCCGGCAATATGAGCAATATCAGCCATAGTATAAGCTCCAATTTCATCAGCAATGGCTTTGATTTTTTCATATTCAATTTCACGAGAATAAGCTGAGTAACCAACTAAAATTAATTTTGGTTTATGTTCTAAAGCCATTTGATGTAAATTATCTAAATCAATTTTTCCTTCGGCATTAGTTTTATATCTAATAAAATTGAAAACTTTGGTCATGTGAGTAACTGGATGTCCATGAGTTAAATGTCCGCCGTGAGAAAGATCCATGCCTAAAATAGTATCACCGGGTTCAAGTAAAGCAAAATAAACAGCAATATTAGCTGGAGCTCCAGATAATGGTTGTACATTTACATGTTCAGCTTGAAAGAGTTGTTTAGCGCGATCAATAGCTAATTGTTCTACTACATCAATATTTTCACAGCCACCATAATATCTTTTTCCTGGATAACCTTCAGAGTATTTATTAGTTAAAACTGAGCCTAAGGCTTCTAAAACAGCTAAAGAAACAAAATTTTCACTAGGGATCATTTCCAAACCTTCTTCTTGGCGTTGAAGTTCATTTTTAATAGCTTGTTTTATTTCAGGATCAAATTGTGTAAGATTTTTTTTATTCATAGGATAATTTTAGATTGTAGATTTTAAATTTTATAATTTTTAATTATTTCATAAACATTTAAATGACAATCTTTAGGTAAATTATTTATATCAAACCAACCCCATTCTATAATATTATCTCCAGGTTTTATATCACCAATTCTTTTGGCTAAGTAATGATAAAGAAGGTATTTTTTGTTTAAATTATCATGCCCACTTGATGCTTCCAATGTAGGTAATTGTTTAATAATATCAATTTCAATTCCTAATTCTTCTTTAACTTCTCTTTGACAAATTTTAATCGGATCAGTTTCATTTGGTTCAGCTTTACCACCTGGAAATAGCCAGAGTGTAATATTTCCCGCAGTTTTCTTTTCTTTTACCAAAAGGACTTTATTATTTTCTATAATAACAGGTCCGGAGCAAATTATCCTTTGATTTTTATCCATAATTTAATTTTATTAGATGATGTTATAATAGCATAATCAGTTTTTTTATTCAATTTTAATATTTTTATTTATTTTATTTTTTTACTAATAATTAAGGAATATTTGTTTCTATATTTAAAAGAATAAAAAACCGCTGATTAGCGGATTTTTTTTATCATGTAAGTTTTTGTTTTTTTATATCCTAGTTTGCGATAATAATCTCTTACTCCCACACCAGAAATTACTGCAATTTTTGGATAGTTATTTTTTTTGACTATTTTTTCAGCTTCTGTTACTAAACTTTTTCCTAATCCAGTGTGTTGTATTTCGTTTCGTTTTTTTGTTTTATTAATTTTTTGGTTTAATGAAATTAATTGTCCATAAGTATGGAGCTCACGAATAAAAGCAGAGTCTTTAATTTCAGGTTGTAGTTTAAAAATTTTAGAAGCATAATAATTTTTATCACGATTGGGCAATCTTAATCGTAAAAAAGCTAAAACCACATTTCGTTTTTTGTCTTCAAAACTAAGAAAATATTCTTCTCCGCCAATAGTATTATATTTATCAATAAATAATTTTAGATCAGAAGTTTTGAATTTAAAATTTTGATTATGTCCAATTTCTCGACAACGCAAACAATTACATTTTAATTTTCGTTTATGCATTTCTTTTTTTAGTTCTTCGCGAAGATTGGTAATAGCATTACCAGCTTCAATATCTGGATTAGGAATATCGCGAATTAAACGAGAAATACGACAATAGCGTGGAGTATTAATTTTCATTTCTATTAAAGCTTCAAAGAGTTTTTTTTCATTATAGGGTTTATATTTACCTGAAATATACCAATTATATAATTCTGCTGATTTTATTACTGTACAAGGATAAATTTTGATCATATCAGGTTTAAGTTCGGGATCAGAAAAAATTAATTTATACATTTCTACATCATGTTTAGCAGTACTGCCTGGTAAATCTGGCATGAAATGAAGATCAACTTTGAAACCAGCTTGACGCAATAAAAATAAAGCCTCTTTGAATTGCTGAACAGTATGACCGCGTTTAATTAATTTTAATATTTTATCATCAGGAGCTTGTAATCCAAGTTCAATTCTAGTGCAGCCTTGTTTACGCATATGATAAATAGTTTCGGGAGTGATTGCATCAGGTCGAGTTTCTAAAGTTAGACCAATAATACGATGTTTGGCTTTTTCATTTTTTCTTTGAGCTTTTTCTAGTTCAATTTGTAAATCAGAAAGTGAATATTTATTTATATTATTTTTGGTTTTTGTTTTAAAGTTTTTGTTTTTTATTTTTTTCATTTCATTGCAGGCTCGAAAAGATTCTAATATAAACCAGTATTGATATTTAAGAGGATAAGTATTCCAAGTACCTCCTTTGATAATGTATTCAATTTTATCAGTAGGATGACCATTTTTTTCTAAAGTTTTAATTCTAGAAGACATTTGTTTATAAGGATCAAATTGCAGACCAAGAGCTCGGGCAGCTGCTGGTTCAGAAGCAAGATAACTTTTAGGCATTTTGGCTTCTTCTGGACAATAAACACAATTACCAGGACAATGATAAGCTTTGGTAAGAGAAGTAATTACTGCAATTCCAGAAAGAGTGCGGATGTCAGCTTTTTTCATTAAGTTTTCTAAATTTTTGTTGATTTTAATTCTTTTCTTTTTAATTAAATTCTGGTAAGCTTGTATTAATTGACGATTACTAGGGTGCATTATTTTTAATTTATTAGCAGTTTGACGACGGATATTATTAAATTCAGCCTTAGTACTAGGAGTTTGAGAAATTATTTCTAAAATAATTTTTTCTTCATTACTTAACATAAATTATAATTTAATATGGACTTTATAAAACTGAATCGTGAAACTTATAATAAAATTGCTCAGTTGTTTCATAGTACCAGACAATATCTTTGGGATGATATTTTATTATTCAAAAAATATCTTCACGATGAGATGTCAGTTTTAGATATTGGTTGTGGTACGGGCAGATTATATCAGTTATTTAAAGAATTTCAAGGTGTAGATTATTTAGGTTTAGATCAAAGTGAAGAACAAATAAAAATGGCTAAAAAAGATTTTCCTAATAATAATTATTTATTAGCTGAGATGACTAATTTGCCATTAGAAAATAAAAAATTTGATTTTATTTTTTGTATAGCCACTTTACATCATTTACCAGATGAGATAAGTCGAGAAAAAGCTTTATTAGAAATGAAAAGAGTTTTGAAATCAGATGGTTATTTATTTTTGACTAATTGGAATATGGATTCTCTTAGTGCTAAAAAAACCATTGCTAAAGGTAAATGGTTTAAAATTTTAGAACATGGTTTTATTGTGTCGTGGTCAAGTCCAAAGGGTGAGAAAATAGGAGAGAGATATTATTATGGTTTTGATTTGGAAGAATTAAAAATTTTATTAGAAAGAGTTGGTTTTGAAGTTTTAGAAAATTATTATTCCAAAAAAGGTTTAAAAGCAGATAAAGATACAGGAACTAACATTGTAACAGTTGCTAAATTGAAACAAGGTAAATAATTGCTTTTTTTGGTTATATTGTTATAATATAAGCTATATGTTGACTATTTGGCATGATTTTTTATATCAACCCGTATTTAACTTTTTAATCTGGGTATATAACAATTGGACAGATCAAAATCTTGGTTGGGCAGTAGTTTATATGACCATTATTTTGCGTTTAATTTTATTACCTTTTTCCATAATTTCTGAAAAGAATAAGAATAAAAATTTGGAAATAAGAGAAAAAGCGGCTCAAATTAGCAAAGCTTTTCCAAATGATCCCATTATGCGTAAAGAAGAAATTCGTAAAGTATTAAAAACACGCAAAGTGAATCCTTGGAGTAAAGCAATAGTTTTAGGTGCACAAGGTTTAGTTTTAGTTCTTCTTTATCAAGTATTTTTACGCGGGATTACTGGGGATAAGGTGATCAAGATTCTCTATCCTTTTATTGATTATCCTGGTAAAATAAATACCACATTTTATGGTTTTGAGTTAGGTCAGACACATAATAGTTTATGGGCATTGATTGTAGCTTTACTTTTATTTTTTGAAATATATAGAAATTATCGGAAACATAAAGTTTTATTACAAAAAGGAGATTTGGCTTATTTCTTTTTATTTCCTTTGTTTACTTTTTTATTGCTTTGGATGTTGCCAATGGTTAAATCATTATTTATTTTGACTTCAATGATTTTTTCTATTATTATTACTCAAATTAGTAAAATATTTTTAAAAACTAATAAAATTTAAATATTAAATTATTTTGTATGTCATCTGGAGAATCTTTAGACAAATTAATGTATTCATTTGTAATGGAGGATGTACTAAAAGGAATTTTTATTTATGTTCCACCGGGATATGTGGCTTGTGTTTATGATCTTGGTCGAGGGGTTTTAAAGAAAGTTTTAACACCAGGACTTCATTTAAAGATTCCTTTTTGGCAAAAAGCTAAACTTTTTAATACTCAAACTTTAGAATATAGTATTTCCCGTGATTTTAATTTAGAAAATGAAAAAGCTTTGGGTGATATCCCTATTGCTGCAGTTACTCAAGATGGTAAGAAGATTGGTGTAGAAGGAACAGTTTTATTAAGATTAGATATTCATCAAATACCTTCAATTTGGCAAACAATAGGGGAAGATTTTGTAGCAAAAATTGTTCGTCCTTCAATTCGTAGTAGAATAAGAATGGTAATGAGTCGTTTTGATAAACAGGATATTATTGGTCACAAACGGGATGCTGTAGAAACTGAACTTAAAAATGAATTAGAAAGAATTTTTTATTCTCGAGGTATTTATGTAGAAAACATTTTGTTGTCAGAAATTGCTGATGTGGCAGATTTTATTAAAACTACAAGAGAATAATTTTTTTTAAAATAAAAATCATAACCATCCTAAAAGAGGATGGTTTTATTTATCACTTATCCACAATTTTATCATTTGACTAGTAAGAGTGATAATGGTATATTATCACTCGTAAGATTAGAGTGATAAATAAAGTGATAAATAATAAATATGGAACCTCGTCAAGAAAAATTATTAAAATTGATTATTGAGAATTATATAAAAACTGCTGAACCGATTGGTTCTAAATTTATAGTAGAAGTAGGAGATTTAGAAGTAAGCGCGCCGACTATTCGTAATGAAATGCGTGAATTAGAAAATTCTGGTTTTTTGACTCAACCACATACTTCAGCTGGTCGTATTCCCACAGAAAAAGGTTATCAATATTATGTTGAGAATCTTATGCAACCACAAGAAATTAGTAAAAAAAATAAAGAAATTTTGACACAAATTATAAAACAAACAAATGATGAAATAAAAAAAATTAAAAATACAGTTAAAAAAATTGCTGAAATAGCAAATAATGCTATAATTGTAGCTTTTGATAAAGATAATATTTATTATACAGGTATATCCAATTTATTTACTCAACCAGAATTTTTAGATCAAGTTAATCTGTCTTCAATTTCTAGCATGTTTGATCAGTGCGAAAATTGTTTAGATAGTTTGTTTGAAACTATTGGTTCAGGTGTATCAATTTTAATTGGTCAAAATAATCCTTTTGGTAGTGCTTGTGGTTTAATAGCTTGTAAATTATCTAATAATGCTTTAGTAGCTTTAGTTGGTCCGACAAGAATGAATTATGCTGAAAGTGTTAGTTTAATAAATTTTATAAGAGAATCAATTTAAAATTTAAAAAGTTTTTGAAATATGAAAGATCAACAAAAACAAAAAAAAGAAAATTTAGAAGTAGAAGCAAAAGATAAAAAAAATTTTCTAAAAAAGTGTAAAAATTGTGAAAAATTAATTAAAGAAACTGAAGATTATAAGGCTGGTTGGCAAAGAGCACAGGCTGATTATAAAAATTTACAAAAAGAGATTTCTGAGATGAAAAGTGAATGGGTAAGAATAAGTGAACAACAAATTTTGGAAGATTTTATTCCAGTATATGATAATTTTAAAAAAGCTTTTGCGCATCATCCAAAATTAAATAATGATGAAATGGGAAAGAAAGTAAAAAATTGGATTGATGGAATTGGTTTTATTATGAAACAATTTGAAAATGTTTTGAAAAATTATAATGTAGAAGAAATAAAAACGATTGGTGAAATGTTTAATCCAGAACAACATGAGGCAATCGGACAAGAAGAATCTGATCAATTAGAACATACAATTTTAAAAGAAGTGGATGCTGGATATACGATGAAAGGAAAAGTAATAAAAGTTGCTAAAGTTATTGTAGCAAAAAATAAAATGAATTATCATGATGAACAAAATGAAGTAGGACCTCCAACTAAGAATGAACAGTCTTAAGTTGAGAAAGTTTTATGAAGCAAGAGATATTTCAATTTCATTTCGTTTAATGCAATTTTACTTAATATAATAAAATTTAATTAATAATTAATTATAAATATATGCCATTAATACGCTGGTCACCGGTCTGGGAACCGTTTGAAGAGATAGATGAGATGTT
>JAAZJX010000078.1 GCA_012800155.1 Candidatus Magasanikiibacteriota bacterium | reverse complement strand
TCCCCGCCTACGCGAGGATAAACTCCGACGAGAATCTATAAACAACGAACTTATAATATTTTATTATTATCAACCAACATCCCTCTTATTTTCCCCTTAAGAGAAGAATGAAAAGAATTAGTTTTTATATTTCAATAATTGTTTTATCACCAATAATCATTTTATGTCCTTCTTCTTCCTCTAATTTGCGTTTTTTTAAATTAATGCCTTTACCAATCAAACTATCAAAAATTTTAATATCACAATCAATCATTGCTCCATCCAAAACAATAGAATTTTTAATCTTTGCTTGTCTAATATCAGAACCTGTACCAATTGTAACATATGGACCAATTTCACAATTTTCCAAAAAACAATTTTCTGCTACAATGGCTGGACCAATTATTTTTACATTCTTACCTATTTGAGTACCTATACCAACAAAAACTTTACCTTCAATTTTACTAGAAGCATCTAACATGCCGTGATTGGAAAAATCTCTTTCAATAGCTTGATCTAATAATAATTTATTAGCCATAAGTAAATCCTCTGCTCTACCAGTATCTTTCCAATAACCTGAAATTTCTCTATGACCAACTTTATAATTATTTTTCAAAAAATATGAATGAATATCAGATATTTCATATTCTCCTCGTGGACTTTTTTCTATTTTATCAAAAACTTCAAAAAATACTTTTGGTCCATAAAGATAAATTCCTGTTTGCGCTAAATTATCTGGTGGATCACTAGGTTTTTCTTTGATATCAATTAACTTACCACTGTCATCAAAATATGGTACTCCAAAATGACGAGCATCTGGAACACGAGCAAAAGCCAACATACAATCCAATTTATCTTTTTCAAATTGTTCTACCATTTCTGGTAAATTACCAAGAATAATATTATCAGACAAGAAAAACATAAATGGTTCATCACCAATAAACTCTTGAGCGCATTTAACTACATGAGCAATTCCTTGTGGTCCGCCAGTTTGTTCAAAAAATCTTATTTTTATTCCCCAATGTCCCCCATCACCAATATATTTTTGTAATTCAGTTTCACCAGGATTGGTGTTAATAAAAATTTCTTCTATTCCAGCTTCAACAGCTCTTTCAATAGCATGAAAAATCATTGGTTTATTTGCCAAAGGTAATAAATGTTTATTAATTGTTGTAGTGATTGGATACAAGCGTGTTGCTCTACCACCACCTGTTAAAATTGCTTTACGAATCTTCATAAATTTATTACCAAAAAATAAAAATACGCACGATTAACCAATAATACAATCCCATTATAGGATTAGCTACATATTTTACTAAACCACTTTCTACTTCTTTTTCTTGAAAATTAATACCCGAAACTGTATGTTTCAATAAATAACGATCACTCACTTGACGAATACTTTGAATATATTTACGCTTTTTAAGCCAAAGTTGCCAATTAGACCATTTTAACCAATATTTATATACTTCCACTCTCTTTTTTACATAACCATTTTTAATACTAAATAACCATAAACCAAATTCTAAAATAATTCCTATTGGAAAGAGAAGCAATAAAGTTGGCCAACGAAAAAACATCAACATAACAGCATGTCTATTTCTTTCCATAAAGAAAAATTTATCAACACTTCTTCCAAATTGATATTTATGATAAAAAATTGAATCTCTCACAATTTTTATTTTATATCCTGCAATTCGTAAACGCAAACACCATTCTAAATCCTCATGATACATAAAAAAATCTTTATTCCACATACCAAATTTCTTAATCAAATCAACTTTTACCATCATGCCAGCACCACTAGCATAATTCACTTCAGCTATTGCAGGTAATTTTACATTTTGAATTTTTTCTCTATAACCATGACAAAAACCAAATCCTAAATAATGAAAATCATTACCAGCAGAATTGATCAACTCAGTTTCTGGATAAAGCATTATCAATGATTGAGCAATACCAATTTTTTCATCATTCTCAAAAGCTTGTACCAAAGGTTCCAAAGCATTACTAGCAAAAAAACCATCATTATTATGATAATAAACATAATCAAAATTATTCTGAATTGCCCATTCAGTACCAACATTATTACCTCCAGCAAATCCAAGATTTTCATTTTGTGACAAAATTGTTACATGAGGAATTTCTTTTCCTGATAATGGAACTACTGTTTCTTCAAGATAACGAACAAAAGATCCTTCCACAGGATGAGGATTACTAACAATCACTAACTCAATCTTATCTTTTGGATAAGTCATGCGTTTCAAAGCTGAAACCATATCATCTATATATGATTGATTGTGATAATATAATAAATAAATAATTGCAATTTTTTTAAATTCATTCTGAGCCAAAGGCAAAGAATCTTTTTTCTCTTCAGGCATAATTAATTAAATAATTTTGAACTAGATTTTAACAAATTAACCACATTATTTTATAATTTAATAATAATTTTTATCATCTTTGGACTATCCCAAAATAAGTTTATTAAATTTTTTTACCTCGCCACTTCCACATATATTTAAGCCAACTACTTAGATGAATACGAGCTAATTTATTTTTTATTAAAGCTTTAAAAATTCCAGGAACTTTTGCTGAACCACGACCATGAGCATGCTTGATAACAATGTCATGAACATAATAAACTGGCCAATGAGCTTCCCACATTCGTCGACACCAATCACTGTCTTCAGCATACATCCAAAAACGATTGTCAAACATTCCCACTTCTTTGACAGCTTTATTCCTAACAAACATTGCTGAACCCATAATCCAATCTACTGGTCTAGTACTATTATGATCAAAATCTTTCATCAAAAAATTATCATTCATCTTATTTCGCAATTTTTCTCCACCAATCTTGGTACGACTAAATACTGGTTGCCAAAAAGAAGGAAAACGATAGCAAGAATACTGTAAAGAACCATCCGGATAAATAATCTTTGGACCAATCATACCAATTTTATCATGTTTTTCCATATAATCAAACATCTTTTTTATAGCATTTGAATTTGGTAAAAATTCAGTATCAGGATTCAAAGCAAAATAATATTTAGCCTCACAAGATTCCATACCAGTATTTTGAGCATGTCCAAAACCTTCATTTTCTGACATTTGAATAAAATTAACTTCTGGATATTTTTCTTTTAGCAATTCAGCAATTCCATCATGAGAAGCATTATCCACTACTGTTACTATAATCTCTAAACCTGAATCTTTGGTATCCAAAAATAAAGAAGTTAGACATTTATCAATATCATCTTTCATTTTATAATTTACAATTACAATATTTATATCTTTCATAACATTGATTAAAAATTTACATTTAAATAAAAGCCTAAACTATAAATTAAACAAATAAAAACAAATTACTTATAAAATTATTATAATTTCTACAATTTTTTATTTCCACCATTGTCTAATTTCCTTCCAACTAATTTTTCTTTTTTTAATAATTTCTTTTCTCTTATTTTTTAAATCTTTCCTCATTTGCCAAACCTCTTTTAAACCTTTCAAAACTGAGCTATCAAACAATAAAAAATAACCAAACTTCTTTAATTCATACCATAATATCGGAAAAAAATCAAGTAAAAAATTTTGCCAATATTCATTTTTATAAAGTGTCATTAAATGATTTTTATAACTATGATATTTCACCCAATCTGATTGTTTTTGCTTACTTTTCCAAGCAGATCTATCATCCATTTCTTTTGGTCCAGCTCCCGCTCGATCATGATAAGCTACTACATCTAATAAAACCCTATTTACCAAACCATGAGATAACATTCGGAAAGCTAAATCTACATCTTCTTTATAAGAATGATAACTTTCATCAAAAATTTTTCCTTGTAACAAAATTTTACTAATCGTTAATTGACGAAACATTGGAAAAGCTCCAGATAAACCAAAAGTTTCTAAAATATTATTAGAAAAATTATTTTTTATTTCTGTCCAATTCTTTTGCGTATATTGTTCAATCACTCGTCTATTTCTAAAAATTTTCAAACCAAGAGAATCAACTAAATCTGTAAAACTTTTATTTAATTCATAATCCTTTGTCCATAATCCAGAACAATCCCAACGCATTAATCTTGGACTTACTCCTGCAATCTCTTTATTTTCATCCATAAATTTCACCATCTTCTCTAAACAATCTGACATAAGATACATATCTTGATTGAGTAATAATACATAATCATTTTTAATTTTTGACTTTTGATCTTTAATCTCAAACAGTTGATTGTGTCCTCCAGCAAATCCCTTATTTTCTTTATTTATTATTAATTCATAAGCAAAAGAAAAATTCTGTAATTCATGTTTTATTTTTTCTACTGTATCATCAGTTGAAGCATTATCAAGAATAATCAATTTAAAATTCTTAAAAGTTTGATTTCTAAGAGATTCAAAAAGATAAGGAATATATTTACTCCCGTTCCAAGTAACTAAATGAATAAATAACTTCATAAATATATTTAGATTATTCTAAACAAAATAAATATTAATAAATAAAATCAAAGAAATTTCTTGAGATATTTCAATTATACTTAACCTGATAAATTACTAATTTTATCATTTATCCAAGCTAAAACTAAACCAAATGGTCTAGCGATTGCAATCCATATCCACTTATACCAAGGTTCCCATTTTTGAAAATAAGTTAACATGGAGCACGTAAAATTCTTTTGTTTCCAATAATTAGCTCGTTTTTTAAAACTCTGACCAATAAAATCTACACAAGAAACAATTGGTGTATAAACAACTTTATATCCAGCTTGCCAAACTTCTCGACAAATATCTACATCCTCAAACCAAATAAAATAACGAGGATCAAAAGCCCAACCTAATTTTTCATACACTTCTCTTCGCATCATCATAAAAGATCCTCGAACTGAAGGAACTTCTTGTTCTTTATTTGAATCAAAATCTTTCATATAATAATTATTCAAAATTTGTGGCAATAAATGCGGAATTTTGAATATCAAAACTAACATTTCCCACACTTTGGGAAATCTTCGTGGTCGAGCCTCAACATTAAAATTTCCTTGTTCATCAATAAGTTTACAACTTGCTAAGCCTACCTCAGGATGTTTTCTCATCCACTCTACCATTTTATCTAAACTTCCTTCTTTTACTTGCATGTCTGGATTCAAAAATAATAAAAATTCTCCAGTAGAAATTTTAGCGCCTTGATTATTAGGAAAACCAAAACCAGTATTTTTATTATTTTTAATCAATTTTACTTGTGAAAAATCTTGTTCAATAATTTCAATCGTTTTATCTTTGGAAGCATTATCAATAATAATTTGTTCAAAACTAATATTTTTACAACCAGAAATAACCGATTTTATCTGTCGGCCAATTTCTTTTTCTGCATTCCAAGTAACAGTAATAATTGAAAGATCCATAATTTATTTTTTCATTTGTTCTTTAAAATAATCAACAAAAGGAATAGCAGTAGGATCAATATTCTTTAATAAAGCAGAATAATAACTAGCATAACTTCCCAATACTAAAATTTCAAAAGCTTGTAAAAATTTACTTTTTTCTTGACAAGTATAAGTTATATTTATTATTTTATTTTTTTCTAAAACTTTCTTAGTTACTAAAAATCTTTTTTGTATTCTTTTATCATAAGCAAAAGAATTTATAAAAACAAACAATAAATCTTTTTGATTGCTTTTGGGATTGATCATGCCTTCCATTAAATGATGATTAAGTTCTGGAATGGCAAAAAATCCAGCAAAGCGTTTAGCATTTTCATTCATTTGATTAGCAGCAATATGAATATTTCCTATTAAATGTTCAGCTCCCACATACCAAACTGATTTATTCAAAGTATGTTTAGCTAACCATTTAGCAGGATTTTCTTTTTCTGGAGTTAAAACCCCAAACAAAGTATCATAATAAGCCAAAGTTTTAATTATTTCTTTTATTTGTTTTTTAGAAATTTTTAATATTCCTAATTTAGAAAATAAAATTAATTGACCAACAATTGAATAACCTAAACCCATCCGCGGTGAACCACAAGGATTATTTTCTGTAGTAAAAATCAAAGCAGGATATTTATTTTGTTTGGCAATTTTAGCTAATTCTCCACCAGCGCTAATCACTGCAATTTTAGCTTTCTTTTGTTTCGCTTCTTTAATAGCTGACAAAACTTCTTCCGTAGTGCCAGAATAACTTGAACCAATTACCAAAGTTTTATTATCTACAAAACTAGGAATATGATAATCATTTACTATTTCCAAAGGATATTTTAATTCTTCAACAAATAAAGTTTTAATTAAATGCGCTCCTAAAGCTGAACCTCCCATCCCCAAAACAACAATTTTATTAATATTTTTATAACTCGTAGGAATAAATAAATTTTGACTAAAATTATAAACTTGTTCTACTTGTTTAGATAAAAGTTGAAGACTACCAAGCATATTCCCAGAATCTAATTTTTTAATAGCTTTGATATCATCTAAAATATTTTTTTTCATATTTTTATTTAAAAATTACCTTTATATAATAACAAAAACTAACTAACTTGTAAAATAACAAAAACAGCCTATTTTAAGCTGTTTTTGAGTGCGCTGTTGGACAATACTGCCCAACAGCTATCCTCCTAACAAAGAACTGTGAAATAACAGTTGGTCAGACTGCACAATCGCGAAATTCGCGACATCCCAAGGACAGGATTGAAGAAGACCGAAGGTGGATGGAAATGAATGGTGCTAGAATAAATCCAGATCACCAAGTTCAAATAATTTTACAAACTTCGGTTTTTCTTTGACACAATAAGCGTCATAATTTCTAAACCGATTTTTGTCCTTTTGGAAAAGAGTAGATAACCACCACTTCTCCTCACCTACCTGAATAGAACTATCGTCATTAACTTTTATGACAATATCCTGTTTTTTCGCATTTGATAAAGACAGGCGAGGACCGTTTTGGCAAATAATCCCCGCTATCTTCTCTTCTGGCCTAATAATCTCGCCATCTGTATTAACATAGACAAGATTTTTCGGTACCTTAAACGCAAGATCAGGTTCTGCAACAATGATAGGTTGTCCATACTTCCCTGGAACAACTTTGTAAAACCTCCTTTTTCCATTTGGACCTCTATTAAAGATCCCATATCCAAAATCTTTTGAATTTGGATCATCATCTCCTTCAATGGTCCATTGTCCAAATTTGTGACTAAAACATGACATGTAACACCTCCTTAAAATATCCAAGCCAATCTTGGATATTTCATAATACAAAAAATTTTATCTTTTGTCAAGATAAAATTTACAAACTATCCACTGTTTTAATTTCTTACTAAACTAAATTTATTAATTCTTATTTTCTTTAGTTAAATATATATGTCCCTTAATTTCAACTGGCAAATAATCTTGTTTAGCAGCTTCTCCTTGAAAATCTGGAGTATATTTATAATTTTTTCCATAACCAATATTTTTCATAAACTTCGTTGGAGCATTGCGTAAATGCATTGGTACTCCAAGATGAGAAGTTTTTCTTGCCTCTTCAGCTGCTTTTTCATAAGCCACATAAAGTAAATTAGATTTTTTAGCCATAGCAC
>JAAZJX010000077.1 GCA_012800155.1 Candidatus Magasanikiibacteriota bacterium | reverse complement strand
CTATAATTAACATTATACTTTCATTTTAGTACGATTAAAACAAAAGTCAAGTTTGTGTTTTCTCGGGTTAATTGATGCAATATAACATTATTATTATAAATAATATAATTATCACTTAATCTTCTTCAAAAGTATCTTATATATTCGAAATAAAGCCTTGACTTTAAAGCCCTTCTTATGTTAGTATTTACTTAATCACGCCTAGTAAATTTATTTATTAGGATACGAAGAAGCTAAGGGTTTTTCCTTAGCTTTTTCTTTCTAGAACATTTCTTAATTTGTCAACCGAACAGGCGAAAAACAAGCTATTCTTTATTTCATCATATTCTTTTCCTTTGTGTCCTCTAGCAAATACTAGAATAACTTTTTTACCTTTTTTGATTAGATCTTCAACTAAAGAAAAATAGTCACCGTCTCCACTGAAAAGAATTAAAATATCATACTCATTGATTAGATTTAATGCATCCCTTGTTATCTCAACATCAAAATCACATTTCCTCCTAGAAACTTTTTCTTTAAGGTTTTTTTCTAAATCATCTATATCAATGTTTAATCTATCCAAAATATAGTCTATGTCTTCAATTGACTCAAATATTTCTTCTACTTCTCTATTGTTAGTATTGTTATCCTCCTCTGTTTTTTTAATTTTTGAAACTAGCTTATATAAGTTATTAGATATTTCTGAATTTCTAATTTTAATTATATTTAAAATATCAAATAAATTATTAACAATTTTTTTTAAAGTGAGATTGATTTTCTAATAATACCGGAACCCATTTAACTTTTTTGGGAGAAATATCAAATCCTATATTCTTTATTTCCGTCATAAAATTTTCTGATTTTTCCTGTCCTTCATCTTCTCCGTAATAAAAAATTTTATTAATTACCTTAGGTCTGTCAAAAAAATTATAAAGCCTCTGAGGACAAACTTCCCATCCTAAACTCTTTTTCCAACCATAAACATTAGCCCAATCAACTAAAAGTAATACTTTTTGTCTATTTTTAATTTAAATTTTTTAGGTTTGTCCATCCTATATATTTATTCTATAACGTGGAGAGTAATAATTATTTGTAATCTCTGCTTTTTTTATTCTGTCCAATGAGAATCTTCTAATTCCGTTTTTATTAATATCCCATGCAAAAAGACCTTTCTCCCCATCATCATCAGTAAAACTATATGGTTCAATATATCTCCAACCAACACTAGAATTATCCTTATCTATATAATATATTTTTAAAATCCTTCTCTATTGCAGATTTTTTAATTATTCCTAATAACATATTTATAAAGTCACTTCACCTTCTTCAAAAGTATCTTGTATATACCATCTAAAAAGTCCCCTCCGGCGTAACCAATGATAAAGGCAATCGCTGGAGAAACGTATGTAATCCCCTCAAAGGAGATCATTGATTGATCTATCGCTACAGCCACTAAAACACCCACTACACCAGACAGAAACATCATTACAGTAAAATACTTTACATCAACCCCTACATTCTTATAACTAT
>JAAZJX010000076.1 GCA_012800155.1 Candidatus Magasanikiibacteriota bacterium | reverse complement strand
TTTAACTTGAAAAAGAACATCTTCCTCAACTTCAAAAACCTCTTCATTAAGATTATCATCAGTTTCAAAATATTCTGTCATGTCTATAATAACTTCATCTTCTTGAAGATTATTAATTTCTTCTATAATTTCTACATTATCCTTACTAGAAATAACTTCAGTTGTTGCTGATACATGATCTTGTGTAAAATAAGTATCTGTTTTATAAACTTCATCATCACCATCATTTGTTTCAGAATCATAGACAGATTCGTTGTTATCAGTTTTAAAATCATAGACAAATTCGTTATCATCAAAATCTAAATATTCTGTCATGTCTATAATAACTTCATCTTCTTGAAGATTATTAATTTCTTCTATATTTTCTACATTATCCTTACTAGAAATAACTTCAGTTGTTGCTGATACATGATCTTGTGTAAAATAAGTATCTGTTTCATAAACTTCATCATCATTACTATCATTTGTTTCAGAATCATAGACAAATTCGTTATCATCAAAATCATAAATAGATTCATTATTATCAGTTTCAGGAATTTGTAAATCTAAAAATTCTTGTTCTGTTATTTCTCTAGTCCAAGTTTGAGAATAAATTTCATTGTTTAATCCCAAACTTTCAACAGTTACATTTAATCTATATCCCTTTTCTGTTTGTTCTGTATAATGAATAAAATGAAGTTCGTTTGAATTATTTTGAAAATGATTTAAACTCTCGCGATGAATATTTATATATTGTTCTTCATTTGAATTTGAAACTCTTTCTGTAATATTAGTAACTTCTCCTGACTCTTCCACACTTTCCATTATTTTTTTATCTGGATTATACCTATATACAAAATTTTCTGAATTAGAATCAAAAGTTTTTTTCCAATCCCCTTCACCATATTTTTCTATAACTGCTTCCAGACTCACAGCCTCAGACAAACTTTCAACTTCTTTATCACTTTCAAAATTTATTTTATTTTCCTCATCTAAACTTTCCGCAATTTCAAAATCAGGGACAGATTCATTACTTTCCAATTGCTCAACAGATTCTGGATTGTCAATTTCTTTCTCAGGATTTTCATCAGAAAATTTATTATTTATATCATTATCTATTCCTTGATATTCCTCCCTATCCTCTTCCTGAGGTTCTCCTCTAAATTCAAATTCACTCATAAATAAAAAACACCTCTCCCGAGGTGAAAAAATTATACAATAGTATAAAAACTAAATATAATTCCTGCTCGGGATATATCTACAAATGTAGATTACTTATTCAGCATTCTGACTCCCTAAAAAATTTAGGATTACAGTTGCGGCACAGTGCTGGAATTAGTCACCCAAAGTGATTTTACCAGACTTCCCTGAATAAATATTAAATTGTTAAATTATGTTAATTTTAATTAAACTAATTATACTTTTTTAAATATATCTTGTCAATCTTTTTATTTTATTTAATATTATTAAATTAAAATCTGTATAATTTTACAAATTGTAAATAAAAAAGCCCACATGCTACTAACTTTAAAGTTTTCACATGTGGGTTAAAAGAGATAGGTCATTGAAGGAGAGATGTCAAAATGAATGAAACATGAATGTTAGAAATTCAAGAAATCACGAATTAGTTCTAAAAATTTAGAAGCAAAATTCTTGTAATTCCTTTTACTACATGGAAGAATTAAACGATCATATTCATCCTTCCAATTATCCAAGTTGATATCCTTAAAACCCAATCTCCATGCGCTACCATTGCCAACAAAGTTATAAACAAGACAAGGAATACGCAAGCTATTACCGTAAATCTGTACCACAGTACCACTTAACAGAATACAAGTTTTTCCTTGTAGCTCAACAGGAATAACTTCTAGACCTTTTCCGTCTTTTCCTAGTAAATAAGGAACATCGGAAAGACCTAATCCTTTCTTCCTCCAACAACTTACCTCATTTAAACTCAAAAATTCAAGTTTAAATAGCTCAAAATTAGTCGGCCTGACATCCTCCACAACATTTATAATCCAATCAGGAATAAGCTGCGGAACATGTATCCGACAAGGTGGATTACTTAAACTTAATCTCTTCAACATAAACAAATTGCCCAAATTCATCTGTTTCATTTTCATCTAATCTCCTTTTTCTTATGAAAATCCTATACCATGCCCAATGCATAGTATAAAAATATATCACAATTGACCAAAGATTATCTTTGGTCTTCTTTTGAACAATTTTTTAAGTAAATTAACCTAAAGAAAACCAAGATAAACCTATTTTTTTGTTAAAGAACAATATTTTAATAAATTATTATAACAAAAAATAATTTTCTGTCAATAACTAAAAATAATCAAATTAAAAAATATTCATTATAAATCTGAATGTTTATTTTATACTTTCAACAAAAATCAAATTTACATCAATAATCAAATTCCCAAAAAAATAATTTAACAAAACAAAAACACTACAAACAAACTAAATAATTTTTTTAAAAACCAAAATACGAGCTACACTTCACACAACTAATTCAGTTAGTAAAATTTATAAAAGTTTAATTCTGGTGCCCTTGTGAGGAATCGAACCTCAATTACAAGATCCGCAATCTTGCGTCCTATCCGTTGAACGACAAGGGCCTATAAACTATCAAATAAATATTCATTAAAAATGAGTATTTAAAACACAAAAATTATACTATAAAAAAACAAAGTCGTCAAGATCTTGACGACTTTAAACTTTATAAATTTTAGCTTTTAACTTTAATGAATTTGCCAATTTCTAGCTGCTCGATCAGATAATGGTTCATTTTCTCTTTCAAAATTTTCTGGTAAATAAGCTCTCAAAACATTTTTTACATCTACCGGGTTCATATCTAATAAAGGAACACGAATCATTGGTTTCAAAACTTCTTTTGTTTCTAAAAATAATGTTTTTACATCCGGTGGATTATAAATAATAAAAAAAGAATCTAATTCTGAAAAAGAATAAAAACGATTACCCACCACTACACCAAGTTCAGTAATTTTAAAAGAAATTTGTTTTGGATCTTGGTGAGCTTGTAAAAACAAAATAATTGCAAACAATATAATTATTAATGAAAATAAAAAATCCCTAGTTACCACACCATAAACAACAAAAAATATACCTAAACCACCCATAATAATATACCATAAAATACCCCTATTATATTTTTCATACTCTTGAATGGTCCATTCCTTTAGAATATCACCAATCAAAGTATCTTCTCTAATAATTTGAGACATATAAAAAAATTAAATCCTATAAAGATATTATAACATTTTTATAAAAAAACAACAACTTATTCATTTATAAACAATTTATACTACTTTAATAAATATTGCCAAAATGTTCTTTTTGCTTTATACTATTGCCGTATGTTAGAAAGACAGCCAATCAATTTTTTACATCAACAAACTGAAATAATTAAGCCAAAAAAACCTAAATGGCTCATTTTTTTGATTATTTTTATAATACTTTTAACTATAGGTTTTTTGGCTAGAAATATTGTAGGTGAATATGCTCCAAATGACCCTGAAGCTTATGACCCAGAAACATTAGAAGCCAAAAAACCTGAAGGATTTTTTAAAAAAATTTCTAATTTAGTATTTACCAAAGAAAATCAGTTAAAAGGACAAAAAGATGATCGTATAAATATCTTAACTCTTGGTATAGGTGGAGTTGGACACGATGGTCCTTATTTAACTGACACCATAATGATTATAAGTATAAAACCTTCTACTGGACAAATTGCCATGATTTCTATTCCTCGTGATTTAGAAATAAATATACCGGGATATGGTTACAGTAGAATAAATTTTGCTAATGCTTTTGGTGAAAATAAAAATCCTGGAGAAGGATCTCTTACTACAAAAAAAATTATAGAAGAAGCTTTTGATCTTGATCTACATTATTATTTGCGTATGGATTTCAAAGCTTTTGAAGAAATTATAAATGAAGTTGGAGGAATAACAATTAATGTAGATAATAATTTTATAGATCAACTGTATCCTGCTGCTAATAACGAATACCAAACTATTCAATTTAATAAAGGTATTCAAACGATGGATGGAAAAACTGCTTTAATCTTTGCTCGATCAAGACATGGTAACAATGGCGAAGGTTCTGATTTTGCTCGATCCAAACGACAACAAAAAATAATTCTGGCTCTAAAAGAAAAAGTATTATCTTTTTCTACACTTACCAATCCTATAAAAATAAATAATATTAGAAAAACTTTAGAAAAAAATATTCGTACTGATATTGAATTTTCTGATATTATGTCATTATTAAAAATGTTAAAAGAATTAGATACTCAAAATATTATTCATTTAGTAATAGATAATAGTGAGAATGGTTTTTTAAAAAATAGTTTTACTGCCAATGGTGCTTTTGTTTTACAACCAGTCACAGGAAATTTTGATAATATTTCTAAAACTATAAAAAATATTTTTGAAGAAATAAAAGCAGAAAAAAATAATACCCCTCAACAAGAACGACCAATTCTAACTTCGGCTAATATTGAAATTCAAAATGGTACTTGGATAGTTGGTATGGCTGCTAGAATGGAAAAAAGATTAACTGATAAAAATTTTCTAGTTACTCAAATTGGCAATACCAACAACAGACCAATAGAAAAAAGTGGAATTTACAAAATTACTGATAAAAATTTATTTGATAATTTAAAAACCCTAGCAGAAGAAACTCATATTCCTATAAAAGAAAAATTGCCAGAGGGTATACAAGTTGCCACTACAACTGATATACTATTAATAATTGGAACTGATTTTGATATATGATACACAAAAGAGAAATAAAAAAAGATAATTTACCAATTGTAGTGCTAATTGGCAGAGTAAATGTTGGTAAATCTACTTTATTCAATCGTTTGATAGAACAAAATCAAGCAATTGTTTCTGATATACCTGGAACAACTCGCACTAGTAATGAAGGTTTTATTTTATGGCGTGGTAAATATATGAAAATAATAGACACTGGCGGACTCACTTTTACTGATGAAATACCTCTAGAAAAAGATATTTTGAAACAAACTGAAAAAGCAATGAAAGAAGGAGATATTATTATTTTTGTAACTGATGCCAAAGATGGTATATTACCTCAAGAAAAAGAATTAGCCAAAAGAATGCGTCGCCTAAAAACTAAACCAGTAATTTTTGTAGCTAATAAAGTTGATAATAAAAAAATAGAATCTAATTTAAATAATCCAGAATGGTTCAAACTAGGTCTAGGAGAAGCTTTTGCAATTTCAGCTGCCAATGGTAGAGGTGTAGGAGATTTATTAGATTTACTTTATAAAACTGCTAATAAAATAAAAAAATCAGCCAAAATAAAAAAAGAAGATAAAAATATTTTTCAAGTAAGTTTAATTGGTAAACCAAATGTTGGTAAATCATCAATTTTTAATAAATTAATCGGCATGGACAAAGTTATTGTTAGTCCTCTAGCTCACACCACTAGAGAACCTCATGATACCTTAGTTTCTTATACTTATACTGATGAAAAAAATAAAGAGCAAAATCAATTGATAAACTTTGTAGATACAGCTGGCATTCGACGCAAAGCCAATGTTAGTGGAAAAATAGAAAGAGAAGGAATTAGTAAAAGTATTAAATCAGCAGAAAATTCCGATATTATATTATTTGTAATTGATGGTAATGAACCAATTACTTCTCAAGATAGACAACTTGGTGGTTTATTAGAAAAAAGATCAAAAAGTGTAATAATATTATTAAATAAATGGGATTTAAACAAAGATACTACTGATAAACATCGTAATAATATTAAAGAATTTGTTTATGCCAATTTTCCTCATTTAAAATTTGCTCCCATTATCTTTGTCAGTGGAAAAACTGGAGAAAATATTCATAAAATTTTTCCTGTACTTATCAAAGCTTGGCAAGCTAGACAAACAAAAATTACCACTGCTCCCCTAACTAGATTCATAACGAATATAACCTACAAACATCAACCTTCTCGAGGTAAAGGCACCAATCAACCAAAAATCTTAGGATTAAAACAAATTCATAATAACCCACCAATATTTGAAATGTCTGTTAAACATGGAACTTCTATTCATCGTTCTTATATCAATTTTGTAGAAAATCAACTTCGAGAAAAATTTAATTTTTTTGCTACACCAGTAGTTATCAAATTATCTAAAAGTAAAAAATAAATAAAGCCTATGTATCTTATTGTAGGACTTGGCAATCCAGGAAAACAATACGAAAAGACGCGTCATAATGTCGGTTTTATGGTATTAGAAAATCTTCAGGAAAAATTGCTTGAATATGGTATATCTAAATGGGAATTAAGTAAAAAATTTAATGCTGAAATCTGCGGAACCTCAATTAATAATCAAAAAATAATTCTAGTCAAACCTATGACCTTTATGAATGATTCTGGTATTGCTGTTCAGATCATTTCTCATTTTTATAAAATAAAAATTCAAGAATTAATTGTTATTCATGATGACAAAGATCTACCTTTGGGGGAAATAAAAATTCAAACTGGTTGTGGTGATGCAGGACATAATGGTATTAAATCTATTATTAAACACTTAGGTACAAAAAATTTTCACCGTATTCGTATTGGAATTGCTAGTGAAAATCCCAAAAAAATGGCTGATACAGCCAAATTTGTTCTTAATAAATTTGCTTTTTCCGAAAAGAAAAAAATTAATGAAATAATAGAGCAAACGACTGAAAAAATAATAATACTGATTCAAACTACTAAAAAATAAAATTTTAAATTAAAAGCCAGACAATTGTCTGGCTGCAAATTTTTTAAACAAAAATTTCTTAAATTATAAATTATTACGATTATCTTTTTTATAAATAATCAATATTTAATCTGCACAATCAATGTTATGAAAAAAGAAATTCTCTTCTCCTACTTTCCCAAAGCTACTGTAAAACGCTACCAACAACTAATAACTGTTTTTGGTAATTTAGATAAAGCTTGGCAAGCCGATAGTGAAATTTTAAAAAAAACTGGTTGGGAAGAAAAAGTTATTCAAGAATTTTTAAATTGGAAAAATAAAATTGATGAAGAAAAAATTACCAAAATTTTACAACAAGAAAATATTTATTGCTTAACGCGTGATGATGAAAACTATCCAGAATTACTCAAACAAATTTACGATCCTCCTTTTTGTCTTTTTGTGCGTGGTAATTTAGATATGATTAAATTTCCTATTGCAGTTGTAGGTACTAGAAAATTTACTAATTATGGTCAACAGATAACCGAAGAAATTGTATCCCAACTTGCTCAACAAGGAATAACCATTATTAGTGGTTTAGCTCTAGGAATTGACGGTATTGCTCATAATGCAACTATTGAAGCAGGTGGAAAAACAATTGCCGTTCTTGGAACTGGAATAAATAAAAAACATATTTATCCAGCTGCACATTATCAACTCTCAGAAAAAATTATTGCTTCTGGTGGAGCTCTTATTTCCGAATATCCTCCGGGAGCATTACCAAGTAAATATTCTTTTCCTCGTAGAAATCGAATTATCGCTGGTTTATCTGTTGGTACTCTAGTAATTGAAGCGCCTGAAGAATCTGGTTCACTTATCACAGCTCAATATGCCCTAGATAATAATCGTGAAGTTTTTGCCATACCACAAAATATCACTTCAATCAATTCTACTGGTGTAAATAATTTATTAAAAAATGGAGCTCATCTAATAACTCAAGCTGAAGATATTTTGGAAGTCTTAAATTTAGAAAAAATTAAAGAATTTATAGATAATCAAGAAATTATTCCTGATTCTCCCACAGAAGCAAAAATTCTTGAAATTCTGACTAAAGAACCAATTCATGTTGATGTTATTACTAAAAAAACTCAATTAGATAGCTCTACAGTTAATGCAACTTTAACTCTTATGGAAATGAAAGGAAAAGTCCGTAATTTAGGTGGTATGAACTATATTTTGGGTAGATAATGTTATTTTTATAAAAATAACACAAAAAAAGCTAAAATAAGTCAATTTTATGAAGCTAAATTGACAAAACCTCAAAAATACCTTAGACTGATAATTATGAATAAACTCGTTATTGTCGAATCTCCGACAAAAGCCAAAACTATTAGCAAATTTTTAGGATCTGATTTTACAGTTGAATCCTCTCTTGGTCATGTCCGAGATTTACCTAAAAGCAAAATGGGTATAGATATTGAAGGTGGTACTTTTGAACCAGAATATATTATTCCCAAACTTAAAACTCAACATGTCAAAAAATTAAAAGATTTAGCTAAAAAAAGCTCAGAAATTATTTTTGCATCTGACGAAGATAGAGAAGGAGAAGCTATTTCTTGGCATTTAGCTCAAGTATTAGGAATTAAACCAGAACAAGCCAAAAGAATCGTTTTTCACGAAATTACTAAACAAGCAATTGAAGAAGCTTTGAAAAATCCTCGTCAAATTGATCAAAAATTAGTTGATGCTCAACAAACTCGTAGAATATTAGATCGTTTAGTTGGTTATGAACTCTCTCCTCTTCTTTGGAAAAAAGTTGCTCGCGGACTTTCAGCTGGTCGTGTACAATCAGTAGCCGTTCGATTAGTTGTAGAAAGAGAAAGAGAAATTCAAAAATTTATTTCTGATGAATATTGGAGTTTATCAGGTATTTTTTATTCTCCAGAAAAAACAGAACAAATTTTTACTGCCAATCTTCATGCAATTGATAAAAAGAAAATAAATAAATTAGATTTAAAAAGTAAAAATCAAATAGATAAAATTTTAGCTGATTTAGAAAATAAAACTTTTTCTATTACTAAAATTGAAAATAAAGAAACAAAGCGCACTCCTCCGCCACCATTCACCACTTCTTCTTTACAACAAACTGCCAATAATATTTTTGGTTATAGTGCAAAACAAACTATGCGCTTAGCTCAACAACTTTATGAAGGTATAGAAATTGGAACTGAAGGTCAAGTGGGCTTGATTACTTACATGCGTACTGATTCTTTAAATTTATCAGATAAATTTATTCAAGAAGCTAATCAACATATAAAAAATACTTGGGGAGACAAATATACTTTATCTGCACCAAGACGATATAAAAATAAATCCAAAGGCGCTCAAGAAGCTCATGAAGCTATTCGTCCAACTAATGCCAATCGCACTCCTGATTCACTCAAAAATTATTTAACTCCTCAACAATTAAAAATTTACACTATTATTTGGAAACGCGCTCTAGCCACTCAAATGACTGTTGCTCGATTGAATAAAGTTTCTATGGATATTGTAACTGGAAAATATTTATTTCGCGCTAATGGTCAATCAATGATTTTTCCTGGTTGGCTCACTCTCTATCCTAATAATATAAAAGAAGAAATGCTTCCTGAATTAAAAGAAAATGATATTGTAAATTGTCAAGAATTAAAACCTGAACAACATTTTACCGAACCACCGGCTCGTTATTCTGATGCCACACTTGTAAAAACTTTAGAAGAATATGGCATCGGACGACCATCTACTTATGCCCCTACTATTGCAACTATTGAAGAAAGAAAATATGTAGAGCGTGATACTAACAAAAAATTAAAACCAACTGATATTGCTTTTGTAGTAAACGATCTTTTAGTAGAACATTTTCCACAAATTGTTGATTATGCTTTTACTGCGCAAATAGAAAAAAATTTAGATGAAATTGCCGAAGGTACTAAAAATTGGCAACCGATTATTGCAACTTTTTATCGTCCCTTCCATGATTTAATTGAACAAAAAAATGAAGAACTTAGTAAAAAAGATACACTCAAAATGCGTGAACTTGGAATTGATCCCAAAACTAAAAAACCAGTTTATGCTCGTATTGGACGCTTTGGAGCTTTTGTTCAGCTCGGTTCAAAAGATGATGCAGAAAAACCTCGTTTTGCTAGTTTACAAAAAGATCAAAGTGTAGAAACAATCACTCTTGATCAAGCTCTTACTCTTCTTACTCTTCCCCGAATTCTCGGTCAAGATGAAGAAGGCTTTGATATCAAAGCTAATATTGGTCGTTTCGGACCATATATTCAAGTAGATAAAAAATATTATTCTCTAAAAGAACAAGATCCTTACACTATTACTCTTGCAGAAGCTCAAGAAGTTATTCGCGCTGGTAAAGAAAAACAAGCTAATAAAGAAATAAAAATTTTTCCAAATTCTAATATTCAAATTCTCAATGGTCGCTATGGTATTTATATCACCGACGGTCAAAAAAATGCCAAAATTCCCAAAGACAAAATCCCCGAAGAACTTACTCTTGCTGAATGTGAAGAACTGATCAAAGCTGCTCCAGAAAAAAAGAAAAGAACTTTCCGAAAAAAGAAAACCTAAAAACAAAAAAACTCTCAAATAATTTTGAGAGTTTTTTAATTCACAATTCACAAATATTTTATGAATTATGAACTCCTTACCCGGTCGCGTACTTATTTCAGCACGCGACCGGGTGTTTTGAGATGTTATATTTAAAACGACAGTATTCGCTTAAAAGCGAAATTGTCGATAAGGTGGGGGAAAAGTTTAGATTTCCTTGTCCTTTACACCTCTTCTCGATACATATTTTTCTCCCAAACGAAGAAAAATATTACAAGCCCAATCCCCGGTCTTATAAATAAATATAAAACCTAAACAAGAAATTGTTGTCAAAATAAAAAATGTAATAAATGGATCAAAATAAATATTTTGATCTCTATAAAAATCATAAATGATTCCAACAATTTCATATGCCATCCCAATTATAGAAAATAAACCTATAATGGAAAACAAAATCAATGCAATAAGGAACGGTGAAAAAATGATACTGAACACTACAATCAAAAAAAACCTCAAAAGATCCTTCTTTGTTACATTTTGTAACCTTCTTGAAATACTCATGACACCCTCCTTTGTCGCATCTTGCGACATACTAAAAAGTAAAATCTCCATTCGCACAATCATGCGAACCATAGTTGATCTAATATTTAGATTAACTATGGTTCGCATGATAAAAAACATCTCAATTTTAATGAACTTTAGTTTTAATATAGTAATTTTACTATATTATTAAAACTAATGATATATTATAACACAAAAACAAGGTTTTGTCAAGATCTATTCTTTTTTATTATTATTTCCCCTTGCCTGTCTCGCCGTAGCTTTAGCGAAGGCGGACCTGTCTCGCTGAAGGCGGAAGGAATTATTCCCCCCTTGAGGGGGGTTGGGGGGTGTTAGCTCGTCAAAATAGCAGGAAAGAAGTTCTTATTATTCCCCCCTAGAGGGGGGTGCAGGGGGGTGTTGATTGATTGGTATTAAATAATATTTTTACCTTGAATAGATTCCCGCTTTCGCGGGAATGACAAGAGAAGATAGGCGGGGACGGGAATGACAAAAAGAGTGAACGGGAATCCAGTAAAATAAAATTATAAAAACAAAACAAACAAAAGATCCCATATTATATAATATAGGATCTTTTGTAGCGGTGAGGAGGTAACCCCAATGCCGTTTGGTAATGATAAGGCCCTCTGACCGCTACACTATAAGAATAACAAAAAACAAATAAAAAATCAAATAAAAATAGAAAAACCCCATCCATATCGGCCAGGGTTTTTCTTCGGCGTTGTGTTTACATCACCTTATCATTACTATTTATAAGTATAGCATAAAATAATTATTTTGTCAAGACCATCATTACTCCTTTAAAAAAAAGCTTAAAAATCAAGACAAACTAGTCAATATCTTCCCGCTTATCGTACTTACTTAACACTAATAAACAAACTAATCCAAAATAAATTTAAAATAAGATACTCAAAAATCCACCAAAAACTTGCAAAATTTAGTTAAATAAGGCAAAATACTTTATATGACTAAAAACCAAAGTATTGAAAAATTATTAGACTTAGTAAAGTCTTATGATAAAAAAGCTGATCTAGAAATGATTCGTTTAGCTTATGATTTTGCTGCTGAAGCTCACGAAGGACAAACTAGAAAAACCGGAGAACCTTATATCACCCACCCTCTAGCCACCGCTTTTATTTTAGCAGAAATGAGAATTGATCCTGTAATTATTTGTGCCGCTTTATTACATGATGTTCCCGAAGATACTAATCGTACTTTAGAAGATTTAAAAGAAAATTTTGGTTCAGAAATTTCTTCTTTAGTAGAAGGAATTACTAAATTAGGTAAATTGAAATATCGTGGAGTTGAAAGATATATAGAAAACTTGCGTAAAATGTTTGTAGCTATGGCCGAAGATGTTAGAGTAATGATTATTAAGTTTGCTGATCGAATTCACAATTTACAAACTTTAGATGTACAACCAGAACCAAAACAACATCGCATTGCTCTTGAAAGTTTGGAAATTTATGCTCCAATTGCCAACCGATTGGGTATGGGTGAATTCAAAGGAATTTTGGAAGATTTATCTTTTAAATATATCAATCATGAAGAATATGAAAGAGTTTTTAAATTAAAAGAAGAAAAATTAAAGAATAAACAAATATTATTGAAAAATATAAAAAAACAAACTAAAGAAGAATTAGAAAAAACTGGAATAAAAATAATTTCTATTCATGGTAGAGAAAAAAAATTATACAGTCTATACAAAAAATTATTAGAAAAAAATAATGATATAGACAAAATATATGATCTGGTAGCTATTCGTATTATTGTTCCTTCCATAGCCGATTGTTATGCTAGTTTGGGAATATTACACAAACTTTGGACACCTCTCAAAGGAAGGATCAAAGATTATATTTCCCAACCCAAACCAAATTATTATCAATCTTTACATACAACCGTTTTTACTGATAATGGAGAAATTGTTGAATTCCAAGTTCGCACTCCAGAAATGCATGATGAAGCAGAATTTGGTATAGCGGCTCACTGGCACTATGATGAATCTGGTTCAAAAATACCCAAAAAAGATTTGCGTTGGGCCAAAGAATTAGCTGAAATACAAAAAGATATTTTAAATCGTTTATCAGATTTAGAAGAAATTAAAGTGGATTTTTTACAAACTAGAATTTTTGTTTTTACTCCAAAAGGTGATGTAATTGATTTACCAGAAGGAGCTACACCTGTTGATTTGGCTTATCATATTCATACAGACATTGGTAATAAATGTATAGGCTCTTTGGTAAATGAAAATATGGCAACTTTAGATACTAAATTAAAAAATGGTGATGTAGTAGAAATAATTACTGATAAAAACCGCAAAGGTCCAAGTCGAGATTGGTTAAAATTTGTCAAAACTAAAAGTGCCAAAGAACGAATCAATTCCGCATTACGCAAACAACAACAATTTAATATTGTAAATTGGTTAATTAATAAAAATTAAATCCCGACTTGATTAGTCGGGATTTTTTAACTCAATTCATTAATTAAACGCTTTAAATCTTCAGCAGAATAATATTCAATTTCAATTTTTCCTTTATTTCCTTTTTGAGTGATATGTACTTTGGTACCCAGAGCTTCTTCTAAAATTCTTTCTGAAGCTATAATATTTGGATCTCTACGAACAGAACCTTTACGAGAAACTACTGGACGATTTTGTATAACATTTTCTACCTCTCTCACAGTCATTTTTTCACCTAACATACTTTTGAGTACACTAATTTGTTCTTTTTCACTATTAAGACTTAACAAAGCTTTAGCTTGACCAACACTAATTTTTTTATCTACCAAAGCTTTTTGAACAATTTCTGGTAAATCTAATAAACGCACAAGATTGGCAATAGTAGAACGAGCTTTACCAACTTGTTCTGCAACTTTTTCTTGAGTTAAATTAAATTCATCTATAAGACGACGATAAGCGAAAGCTTCTTCAATTGCATTTAAATTCTGTCTTTGAATATTTTCAATAAGCGCTAATTCTAATTTTTCTTGCTGACTAACACTGCGTATAATAGCAGGAACAGTTGCTAAACCAGCAATTTGTGAAGCGCGCAAACGCCTTTCACCGGCAATCAATTCATAACCCCCATCAGCTTTTTCAGTTATTACTAATGGTTGTAAAATACCATGTTTTTTTATAGAGCTAACTAAATCCTCTAATTCTTGATGAGAAAATTCTTTTCTTGGTTGTTCAGAATTAGGAGCAATTTCAGTTATTGAGACATCCCAAATCCGACCTTCTCCATTTACAATGCCGGTCTCATGACGAATAATTTTTCTAGTTTTTTGTTGAGGTATAAGAGAATTTAAACCTTTTCCTAAAGCCATAAAATAATTTTAAAAATAATTTGTTTGATGTTTTTCAATAATTTCTCGAGCTAAGCGTTCATAAGCTTTAGCACCTTTACCACTTGGTTCATAATGAAAAATTGTTTTACCAAAACTAGGAGCTTCTGCAAGACGAACAGTGCGAGGAATAACAGCTCGAAAAATAGTATCGGGAAAATATTTATAAAGTTCATTCATTACATCTTCTGAAAGTCTAGTGCGTTTATCAAACATAGTAATCACCGCGCCTAAAATTTGAAGATCTGGTTTAATATTATCTTTTATTAAATTGATAGTATTTAAAAGTTGACTTAATCCTTCTAAAGCATAATATTCTGCTTGAACAGGAATAAGAAGTTCATCAGCTGCCACTAAACTATTTATTGTAAGTAATCCCAAAGATGGTGGACAATCTATAATAATATAATCATAAGCATGTTTTACTTCTTCTAAAAGATCTAATAAAATAAATTCTCTTCTTTCCATATCTACTAACTCAATACTTGCTCCTGCTAAATCTGTTGTACTTGGAGCTAAACGCAATCCTTCATGAGCAGTATTTCTTACTATATCATGAAGTCTTTTTTGTTGTGACAAAGCCTCATAAATACCATATTTTAAATTATCTTTTTGAATACCCAAACCACTAGAAGCATTACCTTGTGGATCCATATCAACTAATAACACAAAAAAACCTAATTCTGCTAAACTAGCTGCAAGATTCATCGCTGTGGTTGTTTTTCCTACTCCACCTTTTTGATTTACTACTGAAATTACTTTTGACATAATAAATATATTATAACAAATATTGACAAAAATACCAAGATATTTTATAATGTATGGGTATAAAAAATATCCAAGTATTTAATTAAAAAATAAAAACTTATTTTCTTGAAAAAGAAATAATATAAATAAACAAAAAATTATAAAAAGCCCGAGTGCCTGCCTGCCGGTAGGCAGGGCGGAATTATTCCGCCTCTTAAAAATAAAAACCTATTTTCTTGAAAAAGA
>JAAZJX010000075.1 GCA_012800155.1 Candidatus Magasanikiibacteriota bacterium | reverse complement strand
GGGAATCTATTCAAGGTGGGAATCTATATAAAATTCATTTAAATTTTCTTTAACACAATTTCATAATAAATTTCAATCCTAGTTTAATAATTTTCAAAAACTGCTATACTATAATAAATTAAATTTTTAAATTTTACTTATGAATCCAGAATTAAAAACTGCTATACAAATTACTCAAGCTGTAAATAAATTATTAATGAACAAATTTAAACGCAGTGGCAACAATAATATTAAATTTAAAAAACATGCAGAAATTGTTACTGATGCGGATTTATCAGCCAATAAATATATTACTAATAAATTACTTAAATACTTTCCTGATTATGACATAGTAAGCGAAGAAGCTAAAAAAATAGATAATCCAGGAACAAAAACTTGGTATATTGATCCTCTAGATGGCACTACCAATTTTGCTTATGGTTTTTTAGAATTTGCCACTTGTCTTTCTTTGCAAAATAAAAAAGAAACTTTACTAGGAACTATTGGTCTTCCTCCTACTCAAGAAATTTATTATGCTGAAAAAAATAAAGGAGCTTGGTGTAATGGTAAAAAAATAAAAGTTTCCACAACTAATAATTTAGAAAATAGTATGTTTTTACTTTGTACTGGACATTCTCCTCTTGGAAAAAATCGTTACCAAAAATTATTACAAAAATTAGATATTACTAAATTACGTTTTCGTTTTTTTGCTGCAGCTGGAGTAGAACTTAGTGCGGTAGCTTCAGGAAAAGCTGATGCTGCTATTTTATCTAAAATTCATCCTTGGGATGTTTTAAGTGGAGTTTTACTTGTTCGTGAAGCTGGTGGTAAAGTTACTAACTGGCAAGGAAAAGAATGGCAAATAACAGATGATAATTTAATTGCTAGCAATGGTAAACTTCATAATAAAATTTTAAAATTCACCAAAGACATAAAATAAATTTAATTTCTTTTTTCTAAAAACTTTATATGCCAGTTTATAAAATAAAAGTTATTCCTAATTCTAGTAAAAATGAAATTGTAGAAAAAATGTCTGATGGAACTATTAAAATAAAATTAAAAGCTCCACCAATAGATGGCAAAGCTAATGAAGAATTAATAAAATTTCTTGCTAAAGAATGGAAAATACCAAAAAATAATATAGAAATAAAAAGTGGAAAAATTAGTAAAAATAAAATTTTAATTATAAATTAAATATTGACAAAAGATGAAAAATATGTTATTATTATTTAGTAAAATTAAATTTTAATATTTAAAACCACCAACTAATCATTGGTGGTTTATATTTTAATAATTATACTAATTAAACAAAATAATATTTTTAAATCACCAAAGGGGGTTCGGGGGGATAGCTGTTTGAGCGTCAGAGGCTAGAAAAATAATAATTTTATTCTAGGGATTAAACGCGAGTTTTATCCCCCCGAAACCTTTTGTTACTTTTCAGTTATGAAAAGTAAGAAGATAAAAAACCATAAATAATGGTTTTTTTATATAAAAATAAACACTTTTAAATAATAATGAAATTTATTTTACAATTTTTATTATTGTCTTATTGGCATCACAATATAAAGATAATCATCTTTTCCTTTTCCTTGAAATAAACAAGGAGCTTCTCCACTATTAACTTTAAATTCTACTTCTTCACTTTCAATATTTTGTAAACCATCCAAAACATAACGATGATTCAAAAGTATAGAATTTTCTTCACCTTTTACTTCAGCTTCAATTTCTGAACTATGTTCTCCAGTTTGAATACTAGTAGAAGAAATACCAATATTATTTTGTTCTGGACTAAGATCAAACGAAACTGCATTTACTCCCGTAGTAGTAAATAAACTAGCAACTTTTATTTTATTAATCATAGTAGTTGAAGGAAAAACAGCTTCAGTTTTAAATTCTTTAGGAATAATTTGAGTATAATCTGGATATTTACCATCTACTAAACGAGAAGAAAATTCAAAATTATCATAGCGTAAACCAATTTGATTTTCTCCTACCCAAAGACGAACATTATTTTCTGCTTGTTGATCTTTACTTAATGTTAATAATCTAATAATTTCTTGAATTGTTCTAGCAGGAACAATTACTTTTATTTCATCATTTCCTTGTAAAACTGATAATTTTTTTTCTGCTAAACGATAAGAATCTGTAGCAGCCAAAACTAATCCAGAAAAATTATTAGTAAAAAAATTAAAAGAAACACCTGATAATTCAGGACGAATTTCATTTTTAGCACAAGCAACTACTACTTGAGAAAGGGCTTGTTTAAAACTATTAACTTCTATAGTAAAAGGATGTTCTTCTTCAAAATTTGGAACAACTGGATAATCTTCAGCATCCATTCCTTTTATTTTAGTAGCTGATTTTCCACATTTTATAGATATTTCATTATCTTGTTTTTCTAATTCAACTTGTTCTTCTGATAAAAGATGAATAAAATCTGTTAAAGTTTTAGCAGGAACAGTAAATGAACCAGTTTTTTCTACTTTGGCTCGAAGATTTACACTAATAGAAATTTCTAAATTAGTGGCAATTAATTTAACTCCTGAATCATTTGCTTGTATTAAAATATTAGAAAGAATTGGCAAATTCACTTGTTTACCAGCGATACTACTCACCAGATTAAGTGAATGTGAAATGTTCTCCTTGGTACATGTGAATTTCATATATTATAATTATAATTTATTTATATATTTAAAAATTGTATTAATAATATAGTTTGTGGATAGTGTGTAAAAATCTTTTTTTAAGCTGAAATTAGTTATTTTTGTTTGGGGATGAAATTTGCATAAAAAATTTTTGTTTGGGTATAATTTTTTTGTTTTTATAAATTTAGTTTTTGTTTGAGGATAAGTAAATTTTTATGAACATTTATTACAGAATATTGTTAATAGTTTATTAACAGTTTATACATTATTTATATATAATCTTTCTTTAATAGATTTTATTTCTTGTTTTAATTTTGGATCATTTTCAATTTCAGTTCTAATTTTGGTATGAGCATGCATAGCTGTAGTATGATCTCTTCCTCCAAGTTCATTACCAATTGCTGGATAGGACATTTTTAATTCTTCGCGTAAAAGATACATTATAATTTGTCTTGGATTTGCTAATCTTTTTTCTCTACTTTTTCCAATAATATCATCAATAGAAACATCATAAAATTCAGAAACAGTATTAATAAGATCTTTTGGTGTGAGTGATCGTTTTAAACTTTGTGATTCAAAACTAGTTAAAATTGATTTAATACTTTCTTTAGAAGGAGTTATATTTTTTAATTGATGAAAAGCAATTACTTTATTTAAAGCGCCTTCTAATTCACGAATATTATTTTGTACAGTTGTAGCAATCATGTTAATTAATTCTGGAGCAATAATAAAATTATTTTCTTGAGCTTTGGATTGCAAAATAGCTGCTCTAGTTTCTAAATCTGGAGTAGCAATATCTACTATCATCCCCCATTCAAATCTAGAACGCAAACGATCTTCAAGTGCAGGAATAGCTTTTGGTGGTCGATCACTAGTTAATACAATTTGTTTACCTAATTGATGTAATTCATTAAAAGTGTGAAAAAATTCTTCTTGAGTCTGTTCTTTGCCAGCAATAAATTGAATATCATCAATTAAAAGTAAATCAATGTTTCTATATTTATCTTTGAATTCTTTAGTTCTGCCTTCTTTGATTGCAGCAACAAATTCATTGGTAAATTTTTCTGAACTAACATAAATAATTTTTGTTTGAGGATTTTTTTCTAATAAAGCATGTCCTACAGCTTGTAATAAATGAGTTTTTCCTAATCCTACTCCACCATAAAGAAATAAGGGATTGTAAGCTTCTCCGGGACGATCAACTACGGCTTTGGCAGCAGCATGAGCAAGTTCATTATTTTTTCCTACAATATAATTAGCAAAAGTATATTTTGGATTCAAACCAAATTTTGTAGCAGTTATTTTTTGTTGAGAATAAATTGGAGTGTTAATACTAGAGACTGTTGGTTTTTGAGAAGTCATATTACACTCTTTTTCTTCAATCATTTTTATATTTTCTACTTTATAATCTATTTTTTTTACTGGTTTGTTAGTAACGCGTTCAATAGTTTTTACAATATCTGAATTATATTTTTTTTCTAACCAACTTTTAGTAAAAGTATTTGGTACACAAATTAATATTTGACCAGCATCATATTTGGCAATTCCTGTGTTTTTAAACCAAGTAGTAAAATTTGCTTTTGATATTTTAAGTTCAAAGTCAGCTAGAACAGCTTGCCAAATTTCATAGTTTGTCATAATTTAGTATTTATATGTAATTGAAAACTAAGTAGATTCATTTTAACATAAAAATTAGAAACAAAAAATGGCTAAAAATAGATAAAAAGTGAACAAAATGGGGAAAAACTGTGGACAATGGGGATAAGTCATATTTTGTTGGTATGATTTTTGGTTTTTTAAATTTAATTTATATAGAATAAATAAAAAATTTTAAATAAATATTAAAAAATTATTATTAAATAACACTATAACTGTTGACAAAAAAATAAAATTAAGTTATAATTTGCACACTTGTTTATATATAAATTTATATGCCAAAAAGAACCTATCAACCAAAAAAGAGAAAAAGAGCAAAAAGTCATGGTTTTATTACTAGAATGTCAACTTCTGCTGGTCGTAATGTTTTGAAAAGACGTAGAAATAAAGGTAGAAAAAAATTGACTGTAAGTGATGAAAAAACTGGTAAAAGAACTAGAAAAACTAGATAATTATTCTTTGATTTATAAAAACCCTTCGGCATTACAACGGAGGGTTTTTATGTTATAATTAGTTTAAATTTAAATATAAAATATTTATGTTGCCAAGAGAAAATCGTTTAAAACTTGATCGAGATTTTAAAATTCTTTTTACAGAAGGTAAATTTGTATCTGGAAGTTTAATGAATGCTCAAATTTGGAAAATTAATCCAGAAAAATATCCCAAAAGAAATTATTCTTTAGAAGATCTAAAAATTGGTTTTGTTGTAAGTAAAAAACTTTCTAAAAGTGCGGTTATACGCAATAAAATTAAAAGACAAATGCGAGAAATTGTTCGTCTTATTCTTAAAAAAACTAAATTAAAAAAGGGTTATTTTTTACTTATTTTAGCTAAAAAAGAGATTTTAGAAGCAAATTATTTAGAAATTGAAAAAAGTCTTGAACAACTTTTAAAAAAAGTTAAATTATTATAATGAGTAAAATAAGAATTAAATAAATTAATAAATAAAAATAAATTTGTTTAAATAAGTTTATTTTATAAAATTTTATTTGTGAAAAAAATTATAAAAACAATTATTTTATTTCCTCGTTATCCTTTTCTTTGGTTGATTCGTTTGTATCAAAAGACTCTTTCTCCAGATCATGGAATTTGTAAATCTTTTCATCCTTATGGTTATTGTCGGTTTTATCCTACTTGTAGTGAATATGGTTATCAAATAATTAAAAAAAGAGGAATATTTATTGGTATTTCAAAAACTTTGTGGCGTATATTGCGTTGTAATCCATGGAGTAAAGGTGGAATAGATTTACCAAAATAATATTTATTTTTAATAATTTATTTTAATTATTTTAAAATAAAAATACTCTATATAATAGAGTATTTATTTATTATTTTTTTAATGAATCTCTAATTTCTCGTAATAATAATATTTCTTCACTAGGTGAAACAGGTTTGGCTTCCTCTTTCTTTTTTAATTTATTTATTTGTCTAATAACAATAAAAATAGAAAAAGAAATAATTAAAAAATCAATAATAGTATTAATAAATGTACCATAATTTAGAGTTAAAGCGGGCGCCTCTGCAGTAGCTGATTTTAGAGTCATTTTTAAATTTGTTAAATTTATTCCTCTGGTCAAAAATCCTAAAGGAGGCATAATAATATCAGCTACAAGAGAACTAACAATTTTACCAAAAGCTCCACCAATAATTACACCAATAGCCATATCCATAACATTACCTTTCATGGCAAATTTTTTAAATTCTTTAAGCATATAAAATATTTCAATAATAAATTTATTTTATCATTAAATTAAACAAAAAACAACCTTCTAATATAATGGAGGAAGGTTGTTTTTATATTTATTCTTCTATTGTAGTACTTATTCCAGCTTTATTTTCTTTTTCATCTAAAGTTTCACCTTTTTTTACTACTTTCCAAATATCATCTTTAATTTTTTTAATAAGTTTAGGATTTTCTTTTAAATATTGTTTAGCTTTTTCTCTACCTACACCAAGTTTTTCTTCTCCATAATTATAACTATTACCAGATTTATTAATTATTTTGTATAAAACTCCAGTATCTAAGACATCACCAGAAAGAGAAATACCTTCATTATACATAATATCAAATTCAGTAGTACGAAAAGGAGCAGCTACTTTGTTTTTGACAATTTTTACTTTTACTCTATTACCAATAATTCTATCACCTTGTTTAATTTGAGCAGCGCGACGAACTTCTACTCTAACTGAACAATAAAATTTTAAAGCATTACCACCGGGAGTAGTTTCAGGATTACCAAAGAAAACTCCAATCTTGTGTCGGATTTGGTTAATGAAAATTACTACAGTTTTGGTTTTACTAACAGTACCAGTTAATTTTCTTAAAGCTTGACTCATGAGTCTAGCTTGAAGTCCCATATGTTGAGCTCCCATTTCTCCTTCAATTTCTGCTTTAGGAACAAGAGCTGCAACTGAATCAATTACAATAACATCTACAGCATTAGAGCGGACCAAAGTTTCTACAATTTCTAAAGCTTGTTCACCAGTGTCTGGTTGAGAAATTAATAAATTATTTACATCTACACCAATTTTTTTGGCATAATCTGGATCTAGAGCATGTTCAGCATCTACAAAAGCAGCTATTCCACCTAATTTTTGTACTTCTGAAACAATATGTTGAGCTAAAGTAGTTTTACCACTGGCTTCAGGTCCAAAAATTTCAATGATTCTTCCACGAGGCATTCCTCCTACTCCTAGAGCAATATCTAAGGAAATTGATCCAGTAGAAACAGCTGGCACATCAAGAGATCGGCTTTCAGAAAAGCGCATAATAGCTCCTTCACCATATTTCTTTTTTATCTCATCAATAGCATTTTGAGCATCTTTGAGACGATCATTTTTTTCTTGTTTTGACATAAAAGTTTTATTTAAAAATAATATTTATTTCTTTTGTCTTTAATAGAATACAAGTTTTATTTTATAATGTCAATATTAGTTTTTGAGTACGACATTTCTAGTTTCACTAATAGTTTTTCCATGTTTTTTCTTGGCAATAAGAGTAATAGTATTTACTCCTTCTTGTAAATCTAATATTTCTTCAAATTTTCCTTCTTCATTGTGGGTAATATTTTTGCCATTGAGAGAAACAAAAGCTCCTTTATCAGTAAGACCAGTAACCACAAGTTGTATTTGATCAGTAATAAGTCCATCTTGAGGAGAATAAATAATTAGTTTTGGAGGATCAACAATTTTTTTTACTTGCCAAACTAAATAAAAAATTAAAATTAAAATTAAAAAAAACAAAACACCATATTTCATAATCTCAGGAAGACGATAAAGCCAATTCTGTTTATTTTTTTGAGGAGTATTTTTTTTCTTAATAATATTTTCTTCAAGAAAATATTGTTTGAGAAAAGGTTCTGATTCTAAGCCTAGAGTTTTAACATAAGATCTTAAAATATTTTTTTGATAAATTATTGTTGGTGGCAAATCTTTGAAACGACATTCTTCTAAGGCTTTTAAATATTTTTTATCTATTTTAGTTTTTTGAGAAATTTCTTCAATTGTTTTATTTTGTTCTAAGCGTAATTTTTTTAAACGCAAACAAACTCTTTCAGGAGGATTATTTAAAGATTTTTTTTTAAAAATATTTACTACCATAAATTAATATTTTCTTAATCATCTTCTTCCCATTCATCTTGTAAATTTTTTTCTATTTCATTTTCTTCTTCTTGATCATCTTCTATTTCATCATCATTTTCTTCATTATTTAAATTATCTTCGTCTAAATTATTATCAGCACTGTCTTCATCATTATAAACATTAAATTCTGCTCCTGCTCCCATATTTTCTGGTTCAGCTTGAACTAATATTTCTCTTGGCTTAGCTCCTTCACCCGGTCCAATAATTCCTGCTGTTTCTAATTCATCCAATATTCTAGCTGCTCGAGCATAACCAATTTTTAATCTTCTTTGTAAAAATGAAGCGCTAGCTTTTCCAGCTTCTAAAATTGTTTCTTTAGCTTCCATAAATAATGGATCTTGATCATCACTTGCTCCACCAAACATATTTAGAGTTCCATTATTAGTTGGTTTTTCAACAATTGATTCATCATATTCTACATTAGCACCTTCTTTTAAATATTCAGAAACATTTTTAACTTCTTCTTCAGAAACAAAGGCATCTTGAATGCGTTTAGGTTTAGATAATTCTGCAGTTAATAATAACATGTCACCACGACCAAGTAATTTTTCTGCACCAGGACAATCAAGAATAGTGCGAGAATCAATTACTGAAGCTACAGAAAAAGCAATTCTGCCTGGAATGTTAGCTTTCATTAAACCAGTAATAACATCTACACTTGGTCTTTGAGTAGCTACAATTAAATGAATACCAACAGCTCTAGCCATTTGAGCAATACGAATAATTCCTGCTTCTACTTCTCCAGCTGCTGTAGCCATGAGGTCTGCTAATTCATCAATAATGAAAACAATATGGGGCATTTTTTCGTTAGGATGTTTTTTATTATAAGAAGTAATATCACGACAACCAACTTGAGAAAAAACTTCAAAACGTCTATCCATCTCTCCAATACACCATTTGAGAGCGTTTACAGTTTTTTGAACATTAGTAATAACAGGAGTTAATAAATGAGGAATACCATTGTATAATGTGAGCTCTACTCTTTTTGGATCAACCATTATTAAACGCAAAGTTTCTGCAGTATTTTGATAAAGTAAACTCATAATAATAGTATTGATACAAACTGTTTTTCCAGAACCAGTTGTACCAGCTACTAGCAAATGAGGCATTTTGGGAAGATCTGCAAACCAAACTTTTCCAGCAACATCTTTTCCTAAAGCAATCATCATGTTGTGTGGGCGTTCGGCAAATTCTTTACTTTCTAAAAGTTCTTTGAGAGTAACCATAGCAACTTTTTCATTTGGTACTTCAATTCCAACAAGTGATTTTCCAGGAATTGGCGCTTCAATTCTTATTGGGTGAGCTGCAAGCGCAAGCGCAAGATCATTAGAAAGTCCAGTAATACGAGAGAGTTTAATTCCTTTAGCTGGTTTGAAAGAATATTGAGTAACAGTTGGACCAACTCTTACTTCTCCCATATCTACTTCAATATTAAATTCAGATAAAGTATCATGAATAATTTGAGCATTGGCTTGAATATCTCCACTGGTGGGTCTAGTTTTTTTACTGGTAAGAAGTTCTAGTTTTGGTAAATTTTTTATTACTACTTTCTTTTCCCAGGTTGAAGTTTTATTTTTATTTTCTTTTTCTTCATCTTCAATTTCTTCATCTTCTTCTTGATTTTTGAGTTTTTTAGTTATAAATTTTTTATTTTTTATTTCTATTTCTTCTTCATCTTCAATTTCTTCATCTTCTTCTATTATTTCTTCCTCATCTTCATCTTCATTATTAAGAGTTTTAAATTTTATTTGTTTTTTATCTTCTTCTTTAATAAATAATCCAAAAGTATTAAGAATCATTTTACCAAGCGTTCCTAGTCCAGCAAAGATTTTTTTATTAATAAAAATAAAATGAGTAATGGCTGTATTAAAAATAAGAAAAATAGAAACAATCACCATACCAACTAATAAAACTGAACCAGCAATAGTTCCAAGATATTGACGCATTGGCCAAGCTAACATACCAAAGATTCCACCACCATGTCCATTTAATGACATAGACCACATTTCAGAAGTTTCAAAACCAATATGCATGAGACTAGACATAGCAATAAAAAACATAAAACTACCAATACCATGAGTTTTACGGTAATTATATTCTTTATCTATTATTAAAAACCAAGCTAAAATAAGAAGAATAACTGGCGTAGTAAAACGAATAGAACCAAATAAAAAACTTAAAATATAATCATTAAGCATTTTTCCTACGGCTCCTGCTTTTTCAAAAAAACTAAGAGTAATAATAATAGCCATAATTACAAGAATGACAGCTAAAATTCCTTTAGAAAGTACTGGATCAAAACTTTGACTTTTTTTAGATTTAGGTTTTTTCCCCATAAAATAGTTATTAGTAGTTCAAAAAATAATGAAGTTTACTGCTTCTATCATATTTTATCATAAAAAAACTAACTTGGAAATAAACAAAAATTTAAAATTTCTTTTATTTTTTAATAGTCATTGTTTCTTTATTATGATATGATTATGATTGACAATTAGACTATTTTTGATCATAATACAGACTTGGATATTATGAAACCGATTATCTATAAAATATTTTTTTATTTGTTAAAAGTTCTTATTTTAATAAAAAAAGGTTTTTTTTGGTTAGGTAAAAAAGTTTTAGAGGGTGGAAAAAGTTTATTTATTTTGTTTAATCGTACAATTGGTTTTCGTTTTTATAAAATAGGTTTTAGATTGCAGAGATTGTTTGGTAAGATTCATATACCTTGGGATAGTAGAATACAAGAATTGCTTGGAAAAAGAAGTTTTTTACAGATTGTTTTGTTTATAATAATTTTATTTATTTTATTTCCTCAGAGTCGTCTTTATACTATGGATAGTAAAAAGATTCCCGGACGAGATACTTTACTTTATGATTTAGTAAGTCCTGGATATCAAGATTTAGGTTTAGAAGAGATTGATATGGATTTTGTTTATAACATACCAAAAGAAAGTTATTCTTGGAAAGAAGGAGCCGTTGTTGTTAATCCAGTTAATACTTCTAATATAAGTAATCTTTATCAACAAGAAATATCAGCTATTAGTGTTGGCGGTTCAGCTGTTAGTAAACCAAATATTGCTCCTGGTGCCACTCTACCTTCTGGTGATTCATCAATGTTATCAAAAAGAAAAGATATTATTTTTTATGTGGTAGAAGCAGGAGATACTATTGGTGAAATAGCAGAAAAATTTAATATTAGTGTTAACACCATTTTATGGGCTAATAATTTGACAGCTAGATCTTATATTCGTCCGGGTGATAATTTAAAAATATTACCAACTTCTGGTTTAATACACAAAGTAGTAAAAAATGATACAATTGGTAAAATTGCTTCTAAATATGAAGCCAAAGTAGAAGAAATAATTAATGCGAATAATTTACAAGATGATGGAGCAGATATTGTTATAGGTGAAGAACTAATTATTCCTGGTGGAGTGATACCAAGAGCAGTTTATGTAGCTCCAGTATCTAATACTTATAAAAAACCTTTGAGTCAAGTGACTGCTCCAGCTCCTTCAGTAGATACACCAGCTGGCTCAGGTTATTTATGGCCTACTTCTGCTCGTAAAATTACCCAATATTATGGTTGGAGTCATACAGGTTTGGATATTGCTGGTCCAGTTGGTACACCTCTTTATGCTTCCAAATCTGGTACAGTTAAAATTTCTCAATGTGGTTGGAATGGTGGTTATGGTTGTTATATAATATTAGAACATGGTAATGGAGTTCAAACAGTTTATGGACATGCTTCAAAATTATATGTAGCTGTTGGCGATACTGTTACTCAAGGTCAAACAATTGCAGCTATGGGTTCTACTGGTCGTTCTACTGGTCCTCATATTCACTTTGAAGTGCGAATCAATGGTTCTCGTTTGAATCCACTTAAATATATTCGTTAAAAACAAAATATTTATTTATATTTTTTATCATTCCCCTTTGGCTCGGTATTGTAAGGCTTCAGCTATGTGTTCAGTTTTTATTTCTTCTGAATTAGACAGATCAGCAATTGTTCGTGCCAATTTTATTATTCTATTATAACTTCTAGCTGAAAGATGCATATGAGTTACTGCTTGTTTTAATAGATCCATAGATCCAGTATCCAATTTACAAAATTCTCTAATTTCTTTATTACTCATTTCACTATTACTAGTAATATTTGTATTAACAAATCTATTTTTTTGTTTTTCTCGTGCTTGTTCTACTCGTTCTCGAATTTTAGCAGATGATTCAGCTAATTGATCTTTTGAAAGTTTTTCAAATTGTAAACGAGGTACTTCTACATGTAAATCTATTCTATCTAAAAGTGGTCCACTAATTTTCTTTTTATAATTTACAATTTGCATTGGTGAACAAGTACAAGTTTTATCAGGATCAGTTGCATAACCACAAGGACAAGGATTTTGACTAGCGACTAAAGTAAAACGCGCAGGAAAAGTAATAGTTCCTTGTGCTCGAGAGATTGTAATCATTCCATCTTCTAATGGTTGGCGTAAAGTTTCTAAAACCATTCTAGGAAATTCTGGAAATTCATCTAAAAAAAGTACACCACGATGTGCTAAAGAAATTTCTCCTGGCTTGGGAAATTTTCCTCCACCAACAAGAGCTACACCACTAGCACTATGATGTGGAGATCGAAAAGGTCGAGTATTTATAATTGGTTTATCTTTGGGTAAAAGTCCGGCAACAGAATAAATTTTTGTAACTTCAATAGCTTCTTTGTTAGTCATTTTTGGTAAAATTGAAGGTAGAGTGCGAGCAAGTAAAGTTTTTCCTGATCCAGGTGGTCCAGATAATAAAATATTATGCGCACCACTAGCAGCAATTTCTAAAGCGCGTTTTACAAATTCTTGTCCTTTAATATAAGCCATATCCATTTCAGTTTCTGCATATTCAAACCATTTTTCAATTGGGATTGGTTTATTTTTTTCAATTAGCTTTTTTCCTTTTAAATGATCAGTAATTTGTAAAAAATTTTCTACAGGATAAACTTCTATATCTGAGATGAGTGAGGCTTCAGCAGCATTGACACTTGGTACAAAAATTTTTTTATAACCAGCTTGAGCTGCGTAAATTGCTAAAGGTAAAATTCCATTAGTATGACGAAGATTTCCATCAAGTGCTAATTCACCAATAAAAATACTGTCATTAATATTGTGGGTAATTTTTTCTTGACTTAAAAAAATACCAACAGCAATTGGTAAGTCAAAAGCAGATCCTTCTTTTTTGATATCTGCTGGCGCTAAATTTATTAAAATACTATTTCCATTAGGAAATTTTAATCCACTATTTCTCCAAACAGTTCGGATTCTGTGTTTAGCTTCTTGAATAGCTGTATCAGGTAAACCAATAATTTGAAATCCAGGATAACCTCGTCCCAAATCCACCTCCACCACGATCGGTTCGCATTCTAATCCGCAAACCGCCGCTGAATTTGTTTTTGTAAACATAATTAAATACACATCATCTTGAGTGAATCCGCTCAGTGGCAGAAGAGTTGAAAAATCTTTTTGTTAACAATAAGATCTTTTGACTTTGTTTTAAAACTTTGTTCAAGATGATTATTAAAAATAAATTTAATACATTATATCATATTTTTTATTACTTATTCTATTTTTTTATTTTTAATAAAATACCAAATAAATTATTCTTATTCTGTTTTTGTTATTCTCGTCTTTGTTTATCTTTTTTTGTTATTCCCGTCCCCGCCTACGCGAGGATAAACTCCGACGGGAATCTATTTCATCCTTTGTCATTCCCGTCCCCGCCTATCTTTTTTTGTCATTCCTGTGTAAACGGGAATCCAGTAAATATAATATAAGAAAGAATAATAAAATTACAAAAACAAATAGAATATAGATTAAAAAAATAGAATAAATTTAAATGAACAGTGTTTTATTAAATAAATTAAGATGTTATAGATTCCCGCCTTGCGCCTTCGCTAAAGCTTCAGCGACACACAGTCGCGGGAATGACAGGTGGTTTAAACATTATTTATTTAATTCTTATTCTATTTGTTTTTATAATTCTGTTTTATTGGATTCCCGTTTTGCACCTTCTCTAAAGTTTTAGTGATATACAGTCGTGGGAATGACAAGTGGGTTTTCGTGGAAATAATAAAGAATGAACAAGAATGATAAATAAATTCCCCCTTGCTTGTCTCGTCAAAATGACGGAAGGGGGGCGAAGGAGGGTGTTGGTAGTTTGGTATTAAATAATACCTTTTTGTCTTGAATAGATTCTCGTCTTTGCGGGAATGACAGATGTGTTTGTCAACACTTCTCTTGTCATTCACACTCTTTTCTTGTCATTCCCCCCTTTATTTCACCTTACCTGTCTTTTTACTATTCCCCCCTTGCTTGTCTCGTCAAAATGACGGAAGGGGGGTGAAGGGGGGTGTTGGTTCGTCTCGCTGAAGATGGAGAAAGTGTTAGCAATTTATTATAGGATAACACCCCCCTGCCCCCCTCAAGGGGGGAATAATCTCTTTTGACTTTAGTGAAACAGACAAGGGGGAATAGTCCTTCCGCCTTTAGCGAGACAGGTAAAAAAGAATGGCAACGAATTAATTTAAATTTGTTTTAAAATTATTTTATTTTCCATTCTCTCCATAATATTATTCCCGTTCCAACAACTATCATTACATCAGCCAAGTTTATAATTCCTGTTAATATTCTTAAATAATCAATTGTAGCAGAAAATAATATTCTATCAATAAAATTAGAAATAGCTCCAGCAATAATTAAAAAAAGAGAAAAATAAAATATTTTGGTTTTCTTTTTTGATTTTAAAATTAATCCTATAAATAAAATTAAAATAATTGGAGTGATCAATATTATTAACCAATTTGGTATAGGAATAGAAAAAGCAATTCCTGGATTAGCAAAATATTCCCAACCTAATATTGGCTTCCATAAATAAAAAGTAAAATCAGAATTTGTTCTTGCTAAATATTTTAAAACTTGATCAAGTAATAAAAAAAGACCACTTATTAGAGTATAGCTTATTAAGTGATCTTTTGTTTTCATATTTTTTTATAAAATCTTTTATTCTTTATTATCAATCAATTATTTAATGTAAGTTATTTTTAATTAAACTAAATCAATATTTAGATTTCATCAGTTAAAGATTTTTTACAGTTAATACAAGCACTAGAAATTGGACGGGCTTCAAGTCTTTTTTCATCAATTGGTTCTTTGCAATATTTACATAGTCCATAAGTGCCTTTTTCTAATCTTTCAAGAGCTTTATTAGTATCGCGTAAACTTTTTTCTAAACTCATTTCTAAAGGTTTGTTAGTAGTATATTGAGCTACTTCCATAGCATTTTCATCTTCTTTATCACCATAATCTGGGAAGGTAGCATCATAATCATCAATTCCATGAGGATTTTTTTTAGTAAATTTTATTAATTCTAATTCTAAACGCATTTTTTTTTGGCGTAAAGTTTTTTTCATTTTTTCTAAAAATTCTTTACTATAAGTTGTTTTCTTAGCCATATTATTGTAATAAGTATATAAACTGGATTTGATTATAAACTATTTTTAATAAAAAAGCAAGATATAAATTTTTGGAAAATAAAAAAGGCGGTCGACGCCCTAGGTAATGTATGGCTAACCGCCTTGCATCCCTAGGAAGTGCATTCAGGCAATCGCAGAACTCAAATATTTGAGGGCTATGATCGCCTGAAAAGCAATTCGTCCACGGGGACGCTATATAATCTACCCTTCTACCACTTATATGGCTTAAACTTTCGGCGTTTGGCTTTTGAGGCACAAGATCGCATAATGAAAGCTGCCGTGGGCTAGTTTCTGTCTGTTTTTAAGTAATTTTTACTTTTATTTTTGTTTTTACACCTCCTATTTTACCATAAACTTGCTTTATAAATTGCTTTATTTATGGATTTTATATAACAGACAAGAATTAGCCCAATAAAGTAGTTAAAAGGGGACATGCTCCATCCGAACACATCGGATTGAACATATACTATTTTAAAGGATCTAAATAAATTATAGCATAATTTTAAAGTTTTGTCAATAGTTTAGCTAAAATAAGCAAAAAATGGCTTGTTTTAGCCATTTTTATATGTGGATAAATGTATAAACTATTCTATACTTTTGATGTTTTAGGTATTATCTTGTATTTGTACAAGCCAATCTATACAAAACTTATCCACATTTATATTTATTAATCCCCAGACTTATCCACAGATGTATAGAATAGTGTATACATTTAGTTTATAAATTATATAAAAGTGTATATTTATGAAATTATTAATTAATTATAAATAAAAACCCTTGATAATACATCAAGGATTTTTGCTAATAAGTTGATTGTATTTTATTTAATTTTAATTTGCTATGTGAAAATATACTACATCACCATCATTTATTATATAATCTTTTCCTTCTAACCTTAATTTTCCTGAAGTTTTAATTCCATTCCATCCACCAAATTCTATAAAATCTTTCCAATTACAAACATCAGCTTTAACAAAGCCTTTTATAAAGTCAGTATGAATAACTCCAGCCGCATTTGGAGCAGTAGTATTAGCTTTTACTGTCCAAGCGCGTGTTTCTGGTTCACCACTAGTAAGAAATGTGATTAAATTTAATAATTTATAACTAGTTACAATTAATTTATCTAAACCTGTTTCATTCATACCCAATTCTTTTAAATATTCTTTTGCTTCTTCTGGATTTAAATCAGCTAATTCAGCTTCTAATTTAGCAGAAATTTCTATTTGAGGAATATTTTCGTCAATTTGTAGATTTTCTGATTTTATAGATTTTTGATTTTTAATTTCATCTATGTTTACCACATAGAGCATTGGTTTCATTGTTAGTAAGTGTAAATTTTTTACAATTTCCATTTCCTCCTCATTATATTCTAGACTATTGGCAAATTTTCCAGTTTCTAAACAATTAAAAATTTTTTCAAGAACTTCAAGCATTAATTTTGTTTCTTTAGTTATTATTCCTTTGGCACTTTTTTTAGAATTTTCTAATTTTTTACTAACAGTTTGCATATCAGCCAAAATCAATTCTAAGTTAATAGTAAAAGCATCATTTTTTGGATCAATTTTATTATTAACATGAATAACATTACTATCAGAAAAATTTCTTACAACTTGAACAATGGCATCTACTTCACGAATATGTGAGAGAAATTTATTTCCAAGTCCTTGTCCTTCACTAGCTCCTTTTACTAATCCAGCAATATCTACAAATTGAATAGCTGTGGGAATAATTTTTTTTGATTGACTTATTTTTGCTAGTTTTTCTAGTCGTTCATCGGGTACTTCAACTACACCAATATTAGGATCAATAGTACAAAAAGGAAAATTTTGAGCATTGGCTTGTTTACTACGAGTAAGAGCATTAAAAAGTGTTGATTTACCAACATTTGGCAATCCGACAATTCCGATTGATAACATAAATATTTTTAAATATTAATATTTAATAAACCTAATTTTTCTAATAAAACTATAACGCTGAATATTAAGAAAAATAAAAATATGATTGTAATTATTATTTTTCTTATAATCCCTGGTTGGAAAATTTTTGGTAAATTTTTGTAATTTAAAATAGATACAAGAGCAATATGAACAAACATAGCAAAAGCATTGATCACTGCTCCTAAAACAATTAGAGTTTTTGGTTCGTAAAAATTGAATAAAAATAATATTATTCCAAAAGTTATTTGGGCCCAAAGAAAAATATAATATATTTTAGAAAGATTGATTGTTTTATTTGGTGTATTTTTTAATTTAATAATAGCGGCATTTTCGGACATAATTCTGCTAGTAGAATCCATTATTCCTAATTGTGTTTGAAAAAGCATAATAGATACTACTAATAAGAAAAGTGTACCTAAAAAAGGTGTTAATATTTTTCCAATAACTTGACTTTCATTAATAATAAAATTAATTCCTTCAGCATTTCCTGTTAATCCAAAAGTGGTGGAATAAGCTAAAAGCATTAGTAGAATTATAGAAAAACTACCAATAAACCAAAAAACAAATAAATGTTCAAGATTTATAGTTTTCCACCAAGCTTTGAAATTAATAATGTTTTCTTGATTGTTAATATCAAATTTTTCTCCAGTAAGTTTTATTTTTTGTTCTTTTTTATTGTGAAATAGTCCAGCAATTTTTTGTGAATAAAAACCCATACCATAGCCTTTTTCTTTAATATAAATTGATTGTGTTAAATTTAAATTTCCTCCTGCTCCTGAATAAGCAAAAGCTCCGAGAAAAGTTGCTAATAGAATTCCTGGTGGTAAAAACCAATAACCATTGCCCATACCAATTAAACCTTTGCCTAAATCTATTAAATCAGTTTTAGAACATAAAAATATTGTTAGAACAAAAATAAAAGGCACACCAAGTAGAATAATTGTTTTAGTAATTTTTTCCATCATTTCATAAACAGTTTTACCAATACTTAAAATTAAACCAATAATAATCAATAGAACAATGGCTAACCATTTAAAATTTTCTATTCCTAAAACAGTTGCTAGAATTTTGGCTGAAGCAGCAATAATTCCTGGTAGTCCAAAACCAATAAAAGTAGAAAAAATAAACCAGAAAGTTGCCCACTTAAAAAATTTAGCAATTCCCACAAATACACTTTCTCCTTTAACAAGAGTATAGCGTTCAATTTCCATATTTATAAAAAATTGAAAAGTGATACCAAGTACTGCTCCCCAAACAATACCTAAACCATAATTAGAAGAAAGATAAGGCCAAAGAATAATTTCCCCTGAACCTAAACCTAAAGCTAGAATTACAAAACTTGGTCCTATAATTTTTTTAACACTCAAAGCTTTGGGGAAATTTTTTTTTGTCATAATTTATTTATAATTTAAGACGCCTGTGTTTGCGTCTTTTAATTATATCATATTTTGTTATTTTATTTGTGCTTTGAAAATTTTTTATTTTTGTTTTTATATATTGAGTAGAAATTTTATTTAATGTATTTTAGTTTAAAATTAAAGTAATATAATGAACATTATAGAGGAATTTTATTCTAAATAAATATATCTTGAGATGAATATATTTTGGACGCAAAACCTGCTAATTTTTTTTTGCATTTATTTAGTACTCTCAGTAGGAGTTTCCACTCTAGGTGGATGCGCCTTGGGCGCAGAACCTGCGACTATTTTATTTATATAAATTTATATATTTGGTGGACCGTACAGGAGTTGAACCTGCGACCTCTTCCATGCCATGGAAGCGCTCTAGCCAGCTGAGCTAACGGCCCATATAAAAATCTCCGAATATTTCGGAGATAATTATAACAAAAAGAAAAAATAAATCAAGATTT
>JAAZJX010000100.1 GCA_012800155.1 Candidatus Magasanikiibacteriota bacterium | reverse complement strand
GTGAATGTTCTGTTCAATGATCTGACCGCCTGAGGTCTCCTGCTTTCTCCACCACCATACACCGGGGATGCCGCCTACCCATGCGCCCTCTACAAGACCTATGCGGCGGCCTGCGAGCAGCTCAACCGCCTTGTCGGTGATGTCCTGATATCTGTCCTGGAAACCTACGCTGGTTATGATGCGCTTCTGGGCCACGAGGTTGCTGATGTTCTCTGCGGCGCAGATGTCGAGGTCCATCGGCTTCTCAATTATGAAGTGGATGTTGCGCTCAACAACGGCAAGCTCGATCGCACCGTGTGCGCAGGGTTCAACGGCGATAACGACAGCGTCCGGCTTGGTCTCGTCGAGCATCTGCTTGTAGCAGGTGTAAGCCTTGCCCTCGCCGGCTTTGTTGCGGAAATTCTCCGCTCTGGCGAGAATAACATCGGCGTAACCTACAAGTTCAACGTCCTCCTTGAAGGTTACAAGCTTCTGGAAATGCGCACCGGCTCTTCCGCCGCAGCCAATAAAGCCAACTTTTACTTTAGCCATGATACTCCGTTTCTCCGGCTCTCTGAATGTTATTTTTACGTCTACCCGGCAGCCGGTACCGGATAAAGCGTTATTTGCCATGTGACATTATAATTGTAACATACTTGACAGCCGCTGTCAAGCAATAAAAATTCTTTATCGCAACATGAATGCCCGCAAAGAAGCATATGGCTGCATGAGCCTTAGGCGGCGATTCCGCCGCAGGTTCGGATGCTTTGTCCTTCCGGAACGCAGATTTGTAAATTTACGCACACGGGCTTTACACATATGAATTAGTGTGGTATAATGCAAAATACGCCGAGTATCAATACACAGACTGGTATAATAATGATTCAGTGAGTTCGGCGTTCACCCCAAAGGTATTATAATGGAGATTAATCATAATAATATAAGTACGCCCCATGAGCTGAGGCAGCTGTTTTCTTCACCGCCTGCAGAGTACCGGCCGGTGCCCGCATGGCTGCTTGACGGCGATATATCGGATGAAGAAAAGATTGCCTCGCAGCTTGGCGCACTGAAAAAAGCGGGCTTCGGCGGCGCTGCCATACATCCGATGCCAGAGACACTGCCCGAGTGCGGAAGCGAAGAATATCTTGCATCCTACGGGCGTATACTTGAATGCTGCCGTGAGCTGGGACTTAAGGTCATTTACTGCGACGACATGGATCAATGCACAGGCCATGCCTGCGGCGAGTTCGCGGAGAAGTACCCGGATGAGGTGACCGAAGAGCTTGTAATGCGCGAATACACCTGTACAGCGGGCGAGGCAGTAAGCAGAAAGCTGGACACTGACGGTGTGACGCTGGCTTTAACAGCCTATGAGGTGGACACCCGTCAGGTCATAGATATCCGGGAATATTTCAAGGACGGAACGGTAAACTGGGAGCCGCCACACGGCAACTGGGATATTATACAATTTATATGCCGGCCTGCCGAGGGCGCCAAATATGTCAATATGCTCAACTACGATGCCTGTCTGCATTTCATTGAGCTGACATACGAGCGTTTTGCCGGTCAGTTTGAG
>JAAZJX010000074.1 GCA_012800155.1 Candidatus Magasanikiibacteriota bacterium | reverse complement strand
AAATGGGCGATTTTATTAGACAAAATGCGAATATTTGCTCCTTTACTACAAGCAATAACTGGGTAATTTTAAATGAAATGGAGCAGCGAATAAAAGCTAAAATAGAGGCGGTAGGAATTCCTTTGAAAGAATGGAATATTAATATTAATTATGGCATTAAAACTGGACTTAATGAAGCTTTTATTATCAACAATGAAAAACGAAAAGAGCTTATCAAGCAAGATCCAAAATCTGCCGAGATTATACGACCGATTTTACGGGGCAGGGATATTAAAAGGTATGGATATAAATTTGCAGGCTTGTATATAATTCTTGCTTATTTTGGATCGCACAAAATCATTCCAAAGGAATATCCTGCAATTTATCAACATTTAAAACGGCATAAAGTTAAGCTTAAAAATCGCGGACAGGCAAGATATACTTCAAGCAGAAAGCCGAGCCCAAATATAAACTACCCTGGACAACATCATTGGTTAGAGCTTGATAACAACCCTAGCGATAAATACCTTAATCAATTTAAGAAGGAAAAAATAATATATTCAGAAACTAATAATGCAAATGAGACAAAAATTACTTTTGATAATAAACAATATTTTACTGATAAAACTGCATTTATAATTGTAGGAGAAAATATTAAGCATATTTATAAACTCTTATCTTCAAATATTTTTACTTGGTATATGAATTTAATCTCTCCAAAATTAGGCGTTAATGGAATTTCTTTAACAAAAGAAAGCGTTGAAGCATTTCCCTGTCCGCCAATTTCTAGCTTAAAAATTGAAGAAGCGTATAAATTGACGAAGGAGGAAGTTGCCTTTATAGAGAATCAATAAACTCTATCTCGTCATTGCTTAATTTGTAAAGCTTGCTCACTAGTCGATTTATTTTGTATTCAAGTTTTTTAGTTGTTGAATTTTTACTTCTTTTTTCCATGATTTTATCTACAAGAATTTTTATCTGATCAATTATGAATTTATTTTTATTTGATACTTTTGGTATAGGTAAATTTTCCAAAAACTTTTTTTTGTATCTATACCCGCCTTCACCAAGCCCCCCTCCAGCATAGAAATTTTTAAAGAAATATGCACCTAGAGCTGAATTTAAAACAGCACAAATATATTTTATGCTATCTCCAGTCATTAAAAAAGTTGTTGCTTCGCAAAAGTATTTTTCTTTATCAAAATAAAATTGTGGACTTCTAACAATTTCTGAATATATGATCTTTGGTTTGAAGAAATCCTCTATGTAGGCACAGCTCCTTAGATTATAAGGGGTATCTCCTCTGTCAGATCTTTTTGCTAATTGCGGATAGAACTTGTTTAAATGTTTTTTTATCGCCAAATAATTCTCTATGTTTATAGGTTTTATGCCCCTTTCTTTGACTCCATTATGAGTATTGATAAGCCATAAATCAGCAAATTCATACCCATACCTTTTAATATCCCTGCCCCGTAAAATCGGTCGTATAATCTCGGCAGATTTTGGATCTTGCTTGATAAGCTCTTTTCGTTTTTCATTGTTGATAATAAAAGCCTTGTTGTATCCTGTTAGAATTCCACGATTAATATTAATATTCCATTCTTTCAAAGGAACTCCCACCGCTTCTATTTTAGCTTTTATTCGCTGCTCCATTTCATTTAAAATTACCCAGTTATTGCTTGTAGTAAAGGAGCAAATATTCGCATTTTGTCTAATAAAATCGCCCATTT